>JBARBX010000239.1:0-18779 GCA_049793535.1 Steroidobacteraceae bacterium
CAGCACCGCGTGCTTGACCGGTGCCTGCAGCTGTTCGGCGGCTACGGCTACATGGCCGAGTACCCGATCGCCCGCGCCTTCACCGACGCCCGCGTCCAGCGAATCTACGGCGGCACCAACGAAATCATGAAGGAAGTGATTTCTCGGGCCCTCTAGGCCGAGGCTCCCGGGGCCTGTCGCCGGCAGGCGACGCCCGGCCGCCCCCCACGAGTGACTTCACAGATCTGTGCCTACTTTTTGCTTCAATTGCAGCGGAATTCGCTGAACAATAGCGCGATCGACAGGGTCGAAGCACCAATGAACCCATCCTGCTCACGTGTACATTCCACCATCGGCCGCGCCTGGGGCCGGCTGCTCCTGGCGCCGGCGGCCTGCGTGCTGCTCGCGCTCGCGGCGTGCAACGGGACGGCGGTGGTCACGCTGACCAGCACCGCCTCGCAGGACAACTTTCTGGCGTACCGGGTCGGATTGGTTTCCGTGCAGTTGGAATCCTCGAGCGGCAAGTCGGGCCTGAAGATACTGCCGTCGAGCACCACCGTCGATCTTACGACGCTCGCCGGCGTGAGCGAAGTGCTGGGCGCCGCCGCCGTGACCAAGGGTAACTACAAAAGCGCGCTGCTGACCCTGGACTACAGCGCGGCGCAGATCGTCTATGACGACGGCAGCCTCAACGGCATCGCATTGACTCCCGTCGGCGCGAACGGCCAGGCATTGGGTCAAATCCAGCTCACCGTGAATCTCGATCCTAGCGATTCGTTCAGTGTCTCATCCAAGGGGTCGTCGCGACTCTCGCTCAACTTCAGTCTGGCGGCATCCAACGTGGTCAATCTGTCCGCCAAGACGGTGACGGTCACGCCCGTCGTGGCCGCGAGCGCATTGCCCATTGACGGCAATCCCGTGCGGGTCCGCGGTCCGATCTCGGGAGTCACGACCGGCGATCTGACCTCGTCGAGCAGCGGCTCCTTCTCGATGGGGATCTGGCCCTTCAACGGCAGTGTCGCCGGCGCGGGAAAATTGAGCGTGGTGCCGAGCACATCCACGACCTACGAGATCAACGGCAGTGCATCCACCGGCACCGCCGGCGAGGGGCTGCTGGCGAGCGTGGGCAGCGGCACCTTGGCCGTGGCGTACGGCACGCTGACCAGCGCCGAGCAATCGACTACAACGACGACCGCCGGCGCCACCACCACCACGAGTTCCAACGAGGTGACGTTCACGGCCTCGCAGGTTCTGGCGGGCAGCAGCGTGCAAGGCGCGGGCTTCGACCGCGTGACAGGTACCGTGTCGGCCCGCAACGGCGACACCCTGACCGTCGAGGACGGTACCTTGGTGGCCGACGACGGCGTCGAAACCTTTCTGGGCGGCACCACCTTCGTGATCGTGGGTGCCAACACGGTGGTTACGGAGTTCGGACAGGGCGTGGCCCAGTTCAACACCACGCAGCAGATCACCGTGGGGTCCTCGATCGATGCATTCGGCGCGGCCACCATTCAATCGTCGGGGAATGCGACTCTGGATGCGAGCGCGGGCCGTGTGCGCCTCGATACGACCACGGCCTCGGGGTTGGTCACTGCGCAGGGCACCGGGGCTCTGACAGTCAATCTGGCGTTCCTGGACGGGCGGACGAGCGCACCACTCGATTTCGCCGGCACCGGCGCCGTCCCCGGCGCGTATTCGGTGACCACCGGCAATTTGGATTTGACGAATTCGACGGTGGGCGCGCCCGTGATCGTGACCGGTCTGCCGGGCGCCTTCGGCGCGGCGCCCCCTGTTTTTACGGCCTCGACGCTGCTCGACCCGACGACGATTAACGCCGTGCTGATGGTCGACTGGGGCGCCGGGACGGCGGCACCGTTCGCCACCTTCGACAGCACGGCGATCGACGTCGATTCCCGCAACAGCGGCCTCGGCGCGCGGCACCAAATCCAGGTCGGTGCACAGATCATCGATATCGTCGGCCTGGCGTCGGACCCGTTGATCGTGCCGAATTCGACCTCGCCAAACACGGTGTACTGCATCGCTCATATGCAGAGTTCGACCATCCAGAACTTCGATACCTACGATGCATTCGTCACGCAGCTGCAAGCGGAGCTGAACGGCAGCACGCTGGTGACGGGACTGACGGCGATCGGGCAGTACACGGCCTCTACTTTTTCCCTGGCTGCGACGAGCATTACTCTTTCCTTGAACAACTAGGCTGCTAACTCGCCGGATGTAGGGATGCGTTGCTAATTCTACGAATCACACGCCGGGATTTTCTCAAGACCGCATCGCTGCTTGCCGTGCCGGCGGCGCATGCGTTCGGCGCTCGTGCCGCCGCGGTGAAGCCTGCGCCGGCGGCGGGTTGTGTCGCCTATGTCGGCACCTACACGCCGAACGGCGGCGGCATCTATCTCTTTCGCCAGGATGCGGCGTCCGGTGCCCTGACCCAGACGCAGGTGATCGACGACATTCGCAATCCGACCTGGCTTGCCGTCAATCCGGCGCGGACGCGGCTGTACGCCGTCAGCGAGATCGACAACTTCCAAGGGTCGAGCGGCGGAGCCGTGGTCTCCTACGCCATCGACGCCCAGAGCTACCAACTCAGGCGCCTGGGGGCGGTGAACTCGGCCGGCACGACCCCCACCTATGCCAGCGTGCATCCCTCCGGCAAGTTCGTGTTCGTCGCCAACTACGGCGGCGGCAATGTGGCCGTATTTCCGGTGGGCGCGGACGGCGCGCTGGGCGAGGCGAGCGATGTGCGGCCGAGCGTCGGGCCGCGGCATCATGCAAGAGCGGTGGACGATCCGCCGGGACAATTCGCGGTCAGCGATCATGATAGTCCGCACATGCACATGGTGGCGGCGGATCCCAGCGGGCAATTCGTCATTGCGAACGACGCCGGTCTCGATCTGACGCTGGTCTGGCGCCTCGACCCTCAGACCGGCCGCTTGCTGCCCGCCGCCGTGCCCGTGCTTGCGGCACCCTCGGGCGCGGCGCCGCGGCACTTCGTGTTTCACCCGAACGGTCGAATCTTCTACAACTTGTACGAACACGATGCGAAGATCGCGGTATACGACTACGACGCCGCCAAGGGCGCGTTCAAGCAGAAGCAATTGGTGTCGGCGTTGCCGCCGAAGTTCAGCGGCAGCAATCTGTCCTCGGAAATCATCGTCGCCGCGGACGGCCGATTCCTGTATGTGTCGAATCGATTGCACAATTCCGTGGGTGTTTTTGCGGTGTCGACCGACGGTCAATTGCGGATGATCTCCGATGTCTGGGTCCACGCCGACTATCCGCGCTCCCTGAGCATCGATCCCGGCGGCGAGTTTCTCTATTCGTGCAACCAGCGCGGCGATTCGATCACCTCGTTTCGCATCATCGCGTCCTCCGGCGCGCTGCAGTTCACCGGCCGCTTCGAACCGGTGGGAAGTCCCGCGGTCATGGTCATGCTGAAGCGCGCCTGAAGATACTCGTCGAAGATCCCGCTGTACCTCGCCTCGTCCCCAGATCTATACTCAGTATCGATGCGCCAAGCGCGAACGGACCGAATATCATGCAAATCGCGATGATTGGCTTGGGGCGCATGGGCGCCAACATGGCGCAGCGCCTGCTGCGCGGCGGCCACGCGGTGGTGGGGTACGACCCCGCCGCGGATGCGCGCACCGCCCTCGAGCAGAAAGGCGCGGGAACGGCCGCTTCGCTCGAGCAGATGGTGGGGAAACTGACGGCGCCGCGGGTGGTGTGGCTGATGGTGCCGGCCGGGGCGATCACCGATGCTACGATCACGAGCCTCAAGCCGATGTTGACCGCGGGCGACACCATCATCGACGGCGGCAACTCGAACTATCGCGATACTCAGCGCCGGGCGGCCGCGGTGGCGCAGCGCGGAATTCACTACGTCGATTCGGGCACCAGCGGCGGCGTTTGGGGGCTTGCGGAAGGCTACAGTCTGATGATCGGCGGCGACGAGGCGGTGGTCGAGCGCCTGCGCCCGATCTTCGAGACTCTCGCGCCGGCGCCCGATCGCGGCTGGGGGCGGGTCGGAGCCGTCGGTTCCGGCCATTACACCAAGATGATCCACAACGGCATCGAATATGGTTTGATGCAAGCCTATGCGGAAGGATTCTCCATTCTGCAGCATAAGACCGAGTTCAATCTCGACCTGCACCAAATCGCCGAGATATGGCGCTACGGCAGTGTGGTGCGCTCGTGGCTGCTCGATCTGACCGCCAACGCGCTGGAGAAGAATCCGTCACTGCACGGAATCGCCCCGTACGTCGCGGATTCGGGCGAAGGCCGCTGGACCGTGGCCGAGGCCATCGAATTGGGGGTGCCCGCCTCGGTGATCACCCTGTCGTTGCTCGAACGCCTGCGTTCTCGCGACGCGGATTCGTTCACCGACAAGCTGCTTGCCGCCATGCGCAACCAGTTTGGCGGGCACGCGATCAAAACGGAATAGACGGGCGTCGCCAGGCCCTCGCTCACCCGCTCGGCACTTCGGCTTTGTGGCGGCTCACCGCGTCGCCGTCGCCGACCTTGAGCTGGTTGAACACCACGGTCGAGACGATGGTCAGCGAGCCGAGCGCCAGCAGCGCCCGGTGAATGCCGTGGATCATTTCAGGTCCTGTGGCGTGCACTCTGTCGGGAACGAACAGGGCGGCGGCGAGCGAGGCCGTGGCCACACCGAAGCTCACCGCCATCTGCTGCACGGTGCTGGCGATGGTGCTGGCGCCGCTGGCTTCGCGCGCATTCACGTCGGCATAGGCCAGCGTGTTCATGCTGGTGTACTGCAGCGAGGTGAGAAATCCGTAGACGAAAGCCATCAGTACGATGACCCATACCGGCGTGCCGGTATCGATGGTCGAGAATAGAAAGATCATCCCTCCCAGGGTGATGGTGTTCACGATCAGCACCCTGCGGAAGCCGAATTTCTGCAGGATGTGCGGCATGGTCAGTTTCAGGCTCATGGCGGCCAGTGCCTGGGGCAGAATGAGCAATCCGGACTGGATGGGCGAAAATCCCAGGCCGACCTGGTACAGCAGCGGCAGCAGGAAGGGGATGCCCCCGATCCCCAGCCGGGTGAAGAGATTGCCGGTGATCGCGACGCGGAAGCTCCTGATTCGCACCAGCCCCAAGCGCAGCAAGGGATGCGCGATGCGCGTGGTGTGGAGGCCGTATGCTGCGAGCAGCGCGGCGGAGATGGTCAGCAGGCCCAGCATCTCGGGTCCGCTCAAAGACGTCTCGCCGAACACCTCGAGCACGTAGGACAGGAGCGAGATGCCGGAGCCGAACAACACCAGGCCGATGATGTCGAGCGGAGTGTTTCGCTGCTCGTGGAAGTTGGGCAGATGCCGATAGACCAGCACCAGGCCGCACAGGCCGATCGGTATGTTGACGAAGAAGATGACGCTCCAATGAAAATACCCGATGATGAGACCGCCGAGGACAGGTCCCACCATGGGTCCGATCAAGCCCGGCATGGCGACGAAGCTCATGGCGTTGATGAGTTCGGATTTGGGGAAGGTGCGCACCATGGTGAGGCGCCCCACGGGGAGCATCATGGCGCCGCCGCAGCCCTGCAGAATGCGCGAGGCCACCAGCAGGTGGATGTCGTTGCAGATGCCGCAGAGAAATGAACCGACGGTGAAGATGCCGATTGCGGACGCGAACACGCGCCGCGTGCCGAAACGGTTGGCCATCCAACCGCTGATCGGAATGAAGACGGCGAGACTCAAGGTGTAGCTCGCGAGCACGGCCTTCATGCTGAGCGGCGGCACTTTGAGCGCCTGCGCGATGGCGGGAACGGCCGTATTCAAAATGGTCGTGTCCAGCGATTCCATGAAGAAGCCGACCGCCACCAACCATGGCACCAGGCGCTTGGCGGTCGCGCTCAGTGTGGTGGTTTCGCGTGCTTGCACGGCGGAGAGGGGACTCAAGCGCCGGCGAGCGCTGCGTCCACGATTAGCTGCGCCTCGGCGATCAACCGGTCCAAATGGCCCGCGTCATGAAAGCTCTCGGCATAGATCTTGTAGATGTCTTCGGTTCCGGAAGGGCGCGCCGCGAACCAACCGCCGCGCGAAATGACCTTGACGCCGCCGAAGGCTGCGTTGTTGCCCGGTGCCGCGGTCAGGATGCTCTCGATGGGCTCGCCGGCGAGCTCCCGGGTCCGCACTTGCGCGCCGTCGAGCCTGGCAAGCCTTTTCTTCTGTTCGGCGCTGGCCGGGGCATCCACTCGATTGGTGTACATCGCGCCCAATTCCCGGGTCAACGCAAGGTACGCCGCACCCGGATCGCGTCCGGTGCGCGCGGTCATCTCCGCCGACAGCAGCGCGGGCACCATGCCGTCCTTGTCCGTGGTCCAGACGCTGCCGTCGAGACGGCTGAACGCGGCGCCGGCGCTTTCTTCCCCGCCGAATCCCAGCGTGCCGTCGACCAGCCCGCTCACGAACCATTTGAAGCCCACCGGCACCTCGTACAACCGACGCCCGATCCGGCGGGCGACCCGATCGATCATGGCGCTGCTCACCACGGTTTTGCCGACGGCTGCGTCCGCGCCCCAGCGGGGCCGATGACGAAACAAATAGTCGACGGCCACCGCCAGATAGTGATTCGCCGGCAGCAGTCCGCTGCTGGGAGCGACGATGCCATGACGATCGTGGTCGGTATCGCAGGCAAAGGCGATGTCGAATCTGTCCTTGAGGCCGATGAGGCGCTGCATGGCATAGGGCGAGGAGGGATCCATGCGGATCTTTCCGTCCCAATCGAGAGTCATGAAGCGAAAGGTGGGATCGACCGCCTCGTTCACCACCGTGAGATCGAGGCGGTGAACCTCGGCAATACGCGCCCAGTAGTGCACCCCCGCGCCGCCGAGAGGGTCGACCCCCATTCGAATCTTCGAGCCGCGTATGACGTCCATGTCCAAGATGGCGGCGAGGTCGTCCACATAGGCCTGCAGGTAGTCGTGGGAATGGGTCGTGGCGGCGCGGCGCGCCGCGGCGAATCCGACTCTGTCGATCGCGCCCGCGGCCGATTGCAGCAACTCGTTCGCGCGGGCCTCGATCCCGGACGTCACGTCGGAGTCCGCCGGTCCGCCGTTCGGCGGATTGTATTTGAAGCCGCCGCTGTCGGGAGGATTGTGCGAGGGCGTGATGACGATGCCGTCGGCAAGCCCGGCTTTTCGGCCGCGGTTATAGGTCAGGATGGCGTGCGACACGGCCGGAGTCGGCGTGTATTCGCCGCCCGCCGATATCATGACCTCGACGCCGTTGGCGGCCAGCACTTCGAGGGCGCTCGCGAAAGCCGGCGCCGAGAGCGCATGAGTGTCGTACCCGAGGAACAGCGGGCCGTCGATGTTCTGCCGTCGCCGATATTCACAGATGGCTTGACTGATCGCGAGCACGTGATATTCGTTGAAACTCGAATCGAACGAGGAGCCGCGATGTCCGGAGGTACCGAAGGCGACCCGCTGCGCGGCGATCGAGGGATCGGGCCGCTCGGCGTAGTAGGCGGTGATGAGCCTCGGGATGTCGGTCAGCGAGGCGGCCGGCGCGGCATGCCCGGCGAGCGGATTGATCTTCGGATTCAAGATGTCGCCAATACCGCGCTTTTCTCCGCGATGCGCTTCATCAGCTCGCGCCAGGATTTGACGAAGGCATCCGCGCCATCCGATTGCAGGCGGGCTGCAAGCGTGTCGATGTCGACTCCGGCACGCGCGAATTCCGCGAGCACCTGTTCGGCGTCGCCGCCGTCGGTGGGCATCGCCGAGCCGACCGTGCCGCCGGCCGCAAAGGCCAGCAAGGTCTTCTCCGGCATGGTGTCGATGGTGTCGGGCGCCGCGAGCGCCTCGACGTACAGGCCGGGCGGCGCCTTCGGATCCTTGGTGCCGGTGCTTGCCCACAGCATGCGCTGCTTGCGGGCGCCCGCGGCCTCCAGGTCGCGCCAGCGCTTGCCTGTGAGCAATTCGTTGTGCGCGCGGTACGTACGCGCGGCGATGGCTATACCCAGACGATTGCGCAATTCCTGGGGCACTTTGTCGCCGACGGCTCCGTCCCAGCGGCTGACGAATAACGAGGCCACCGAACTCACGCGCAGATCGAGGCCGGCGGCGCGGCGCCGTTCGATGCCGCGCAAATACGCTTCCGCTATGCTGAGATATTGTTCGCGCGAGAACAGGAGAGTCACGTTGACCGGGACCCCCGCGAAAATCGCCTCTTCGATGGCGGGCACGCCCGCCGGGGTGCCCGGGATCTTCACGTACAGGTTCGGCCGGTTCGCTTGCTTGTGAATGCGCAGCGCGGCGGCGATCGTGGTCTTGGTGTCGTTGGCCAGGAGCGGGGAGACCTCCATGGAGACCCAGCCGTCGAGCCCGCGTGTGCGGTCGAACACCGGCTTGAACAAATCGGCGGCGCGGCGCAGATCCTCCAGCGCCAGCTCGATGAATAGATCCTCGCCGGCGAGCCCGGCTCGAGCCTTCTCGCGAATACCCTTGTCGTAGGCCGCCGTATTGCCGATCGCCGCGTCGAAAATGGTCGGGTTGGAGGTGAGCCCGGTGATCGACAGCTCATCGATATAGCGGCGCAAGGTGCCGTTGTCGAGAATTTCGCGCGTGATGTTGTCGAGCCATAAACTCTGACCCAAATCATGCAGTGTCTTCGTGGTGTTCATGACCGTTCCTGAAAGTCGGCTAATGTGAGATTCATCAGATCGCCGATGCGTTGGATCGTCAAGTCCGGCGCGGGTTCGGCGGTTTTGGCATCTGCTGCGAGCGCGTAATGTCCCTGCTGCACGAATACCGTCGTCAGGGTACTCTTTAAATTCAATTTCATCGCGGCCAGCAGATTCGGCTTGTCATCGACCATGACGTAGCGATTCGCGGGGTAGCGGCGGCGCATGTGGTCGAGCGCGCGCTCCTTGTGCAGGTAAATCATGACCCGGCCATCCACCGCATCCCAGATCCCGGCGCGCTGTATCTTGCGCGGTTGAAAAACGATGTCGCCGTCGGACAATACCACGGGACGGCCGAGCCTCCCCAAGTGATCCACGGCCTCGAGCGCGCGCGGGAACAGGCGTGCGGCGAACGGATAATCCAATAGAAATTCCGACATCGCCAGCAATTCCGGATGATCGTCGAGCCCCGCGCGAAACATCTGCAGGCTTCCCAGGTAATCGGCGAGGCCGAGTTGCTCGCGCAACCGGGCGAAGATCGTCCAGTAGCGCTCGCGTTCGGACGCCCCAAACGCCTGTTCCAGGCGGTCGCCGAGATCGGCGGCGAACCGGTCATTGTCCAGCAAGGTGTTGTCCCCGTCCAGCAGGAAGATGACATCGCCGGAATTCAGCACGGCTGGGTTTTCTCGGGTTGGGGGTCATGCCATGCGCCGTCGCCGTCGACGACCGAGTTCGATGCCAGGGGTCCCCAGGTGCCGGGCTCATACTCCAGCACCGGGCGGCCTGCCTGCAACGCGGGGTCCACCACCCGCCAGGCCGCCTCCACGCAGTCATCCTGGGTGAACAACGAAGGATCGCCCCGGATGGCATCTCCCAGCAAACGCTCGTAGGGGGATTTCTCGCTCTCGGTGCGGTGGCGGGCGACCAGTTCGACGGGTTCGCCGATCATGTGGTCGCCGCTTCGCTTCACCAGCGCACCTTCGCTGATCACCACTTCGGGGCTCAGGCGCAGGCGGAAGTAATTCGCCGGCGTGTGGTCGTCAGGGGAGAAGACGGCGAGCGGCGGACGTTTGAGCGTAACGGTTACTTCCGTGGCGCTGATGGGAAGGCATTTGCCCGCCCTGATATAGAACGGAACGTCGGCCCAGCGCCAGGTGTCGATGTGCAGGCGCAGCGCGGCAAAGGTCTCGACCTGCGAATCCTTGGCCACTCCGCGCTCGTCGCGATAGCCCCTGAATTGCCCGCGCACGACGTCTTGCGGGCCCAGCGGCCGCATCGCGCGGAACAGGCGCAGTTTTTCCGACTGCAACGCTTGCGGCTCATGACCCGTGGGGGGATCCATGGCGAGCAATGCGATCACCTGCAGCAAATGATTCTGTACCACGTCGCGGATGGCGCCGACTTCTTCGTAGAACGCCCCGCGGCCCTCGACCCCGAATTGTTCCGCCATGGTGATCTGCACGTCCTGCACGAAGTGGCGGTTCCAAATCGGCTCCAGAAAGGTATTGGCGAAACGGAAGTACAGGATGTTCTGCACCGCCTCCTTGCCCAGGTAGTGGTCGATGCGGAATATGGACGACTCCGCAAATACCTGGTGCAGCGTGCGGTCGAGGGACTGAGCCGTCGCGAGATCCCGCCCGAACGGCTTTTCGACGATGACCCGGGCATTGGCGGCGCAGCCCGACTTCGCGAGCCCCTGCACGACGTTGCCGAACATGCTCGGCGGTATCGCCAGATAGTGGATCGGCCGGGTCGCGCCCCCCAGCGCCTGTTTCAATCGGGTGAAGGTTGCAGGGTCGGTGTAATCGCCGCCCACGTAGCGCAAATGTGCGGCGAGCTTCGCGAAGCAGTCGGAGTCAAAGTCGCCGCCGTGCTCGACGCTGTCGCGGGCGCGTTGCACGAGCTTCTCCAATGTCCAGCCGGGGCGGGCCATGCCGATGATGGGGATGTCGAGGCCGCCGCGGCCAACCATGGCATACAGAGCGGGAAAGATTTTCTTGTACGCCAGATCGCCCGTGGCGCCGAAGAAAACGAAGGCATCGGATTGAAGCTCCTGCATCAGCCTCTCGCCCGCAGCGCTTGCCGCAGGCGCTCCACTTCTTCCATGAGATCCAGCGCCAGCGCGACGCCGGCCAGGTTGAGTTCGAGATCGCGCTCGAGCCGCAGCGCGAGGCGGGTGCGCCGCAGAGCGGTGCCGCTGAAGCGCCACTCGACGGTGCCAATCTCGACGACGCTGATCACCCCTTCGTCGACGAGCTCCGCGATGTGCCGTTCATCGACGCCGCAGATGCGGCTCAGTTCTTCGACGGTGAGCAGATCGGATTCCCCGACTATGGTGCCGGACAGCGGCTGGTTGCCTGGAGTGGACATTGCCTTAAGTTCCGAGATTTGCGCGAGGATTGAAGGGCAGGGCCGCAGCCATGGCCGCGTAGGCGGCCTTGGCCTTGTCGTCGTTCGCGGGCGGCAGCGCGATCTCAAGCGCCACGTAAAAATCCCCCGGAGGAGAGGCGGGGATGCCGCGCCCTTTCAGGCGCAGTTTGCTGCCGGCATGCGATCCCGCGGGGATCTTCAAGTCCACGGTGCCGGTGGGGGTGGGGGTCTTTACCGAGGCGCCGAGCGCCGCCTCCCACGGGACGACCGGCAGATCCATGTGCAAGTCGCGGCCATCGACTCGATACAGGGGATGCGGCTGAAACTCGACTTCGACGTAGAGATCGCCGGGCTTCGCTTCGCCCGCGGAGCGGGCGCCCTGACCCGCCAATCGAATGTGTTGGCCGGCGAGGATGCCCTTGGGCACTTGCACATTGAGCACGCGCTCCTTGGACACCAGCCTGCCGTCGGCGTCGATTTCGGGGACCCGCAGGGAAATCTGCCGGGCGCCGCCGCGCAAGGTGGCATCGAGATCGAGCAGCACCTTGGCGTGATGATCCTGGCCGCGCCCGTCGCGGAACGCCCGGCCGCCCTCGGCTCCGGCCCGGCCCCGTGCGCCGAACAGCGACTCGAAGAATTCGCTGTAGTCCGCATCGCCGGTGCCCCCGCCGCTGAATTCGAAGCCGGATCCCCAATCGGGAGGCGGACGAAAATCCTGGCCGGGTGAAGGCCCCTGTCCCAGTTGATCGTAGGCGGCGCGCTTCTCGGGACTCTTCAGCACTTCGTAGGCCTCGCCGACCTCCTTGAAGCGGGCTTCGGCGTCCTTTTCCTTGCTGACGTCGGGGTGATACTTACGGGCAAGTTTGCGGTAGGCCTGCTTGATCTGTGCCTCCGTCGCATCGCGCGGTACACCCATGACCTTGTAGTAGTCCTTAAATTCCATCGTACCTGCCAATGCGCGGACCGCGACCAATTCCAAGGATACTATGCGTCATCAACGACCGATCAATAATCACGTGTAGGCGCTGTCCTACGATAGCCGGCGCGCATTACAGTTGATAGGCCACGCTCAACAGCAATCCCTCGGCAATGTCGCGCAAGAAACCCGGCGGTCTGCAATCGAAGGGGTGCGATTCGGGAATCAAGGCGTGGATCCAGTTCGACAGCCAATCGATTTCGCGTTCGCCGTAGAAGACCACGGCGCATTCATAGTTGAGCAAGAGGCTGCGCGAATCGAGATTGACGGACCCGGAAAATGCCAGGGACCCGTCGAACACCACGGCCTTTGCGTGAATCATGTACGGCAGCAAATGAATTCGCACTCCTGCGCCGGCGAGAGCGCGCAGAGCTCTGCTGCGCACGAAATCCGCCAGGCGATGATTCGAGGCGGCGGGGATGCACAGATCGATGATCACGCCGCGCCGCGCCGCCAAACGCATCGCAGTTTCGAGCGCGGCGTCAGGGACGAAGTAGGGGGTGACGGCAAGCATGCGCTTGCGCGCGCGGAAGCAGGCGTCGATCAACAAGGCGTGCACGGTGTCCTCGGCTTGGTCCGGTCCGCTGGGTACGAACTGGGCGCGGCCGGTAGCGGATTCAGGCGGGGGATCGCCAAAGCTCGGCGCCGTCCCGGGCAGGATGGGTCTGCCGCCCGCGGCGACCCAGTCGGCTTCGAATTGGGCGGCGCCGGCGGCCGCCACCGGTCCCCGCAGGTCGAAGGATAAGTCGCGCCAGGGCTTGACGCCGGCCTTGCCGACGAAGTATTCGGCGGCGATGTTCCTGCCCCCCGCCCAGAGGAGCGCCGCGTCGGTGATCACCATTTTTCGGTGGTTGCGCAAATTGCGCGGGCCCTGGGTCTTGCGCGCGAACAAGGGACTGAAAACCGCGGTCTCGACTCCGGCACTGTTCAATTCATTGACGCAGGAGCGGGGCAACTGGAGTGCGCCGACGCCGTCGATGAGCAGCCTCACCAGCACGCCGCGGCGCGCGCATTCCATCATGCACTGCATTGCCTTGCGGCCGAATGCGTCGTTGCCGAGGATGTAGGTGCAGATATCGAGACGCCGGCTCGCGCCCGACATGGCGGTGAACAGCGCGGCCGCCGACTCATCGCCGTCCCGATGCATGTGAATCACCGCAGGTGCGCAGGGCGGGAGGCCGAAGCTCTCGATCAAATCCTCGGCCCAGTGTATGCAGTGCGAGCCGATTCCGGACCAGTGCAGCACCCGGCGCGGCAATTTGCGACGGCCGAACAAGAGGTACATGGGCAGCACCAGATAAGGCACCGCGATCATCCCCAGAACCCAGGCAATGGCGATGGACGGCGGCCGGCGATCGCGCTCCACTCGGGTGGTCAAGACATAGGTGAGCACGCTGACCACGACGGCCAGCGAGTGAAATGTAACGCGCGGTAACCAGTTGTTGAGGGACATCTACCCGAGTTCCAGTTGCCGCAGCACGGCGGGCACGAGATCGGGAAGATCCTCCGCGAGCAGGCCCGGACCGAATTGGGCCGCCGCCGCACCGTGCATCCAGACACCCGCGGCGGCCGCCATGAACGCGTCCATACCCTGTGCCAGCAGCCCTAAGATCAGGCCGCTGAGGACGTCGCCCGAGCCCGCGGTGGCGAGACTTGCAGGGGCGTTGGTATTGATGACGGCACGGCCATCGGGAGCCGCCACAACGGTATCGGCTCCCTTCAATACCATGATCGCACCGCTTTGCCGCGCAGCGGCCCGGGCGCGGCTTAGTTTGTCTCCCGAGGCGTGAAATACCCGTGCGAACTCGCCCTCATGCGGCGTCATGACGCAGGGTCCGCGGATGGCGCGTGCGAGCTCGGCCTCCCGGGATGCGAACACGGTGATGGCATCCGCGTCGAGCACCACCGGTCGAGCCCAGGCGAGGATGTCACGCGCGGCCTCCAAGGTGGTGTCGTTGGCGCCGGCCCCGGGTCCGATCAAGCAGGCCGTGATACGCACATCTGAAAGCAGACGCCTCAAATCCCCGCTGTGCTCGAGCGGACGAACCATGATGCTGGTGAGGGATGCGGCATAGACCGGGAACGCGATTTCGGGCACCGCGATCGTCGTCAGTCCGGCGCCCACTCGCGCCGCAGCGCGAGCCGCCATGCGCGCCGCGCCGGTCATGGGGTAGCCTCCGCAGACGAGCGCATGGCCTCGCGTGTACTTGTTGGCCGACGATATCATGCGCGGCAACTGCGCCCGCCACAGCCGGGGATCGTTCTCCCAAGTGTCGATACCCAGCGAATCGATCACCGCGGACCGTATGCCGATATCGGCGACCACGACTTCGCCGCATAGATCCCGGCCCGGCAACAAAACATGTCCAGGCTTCTTGCGCGCAAAAGTCACGGTGCAGGCCGCAGGCACCGCGCCGCCGTTCGCGCCGCTATCCCCCATCACACCGCTGGGTACGTCCACCGCCACCACCGGCAATCCGTGCTGCGCAGCCGCGCCGAGCACGCCGGCGACCCGGCTCTCCAGCGGGCGGTTCAAGCCGGACCCGAACAGGGCATCGACGATGAGTTCCGCTCCGTCGATCGCGCCGGGGTCGAGCGCCTCGACCGCTCCCCGCCAGCGCATCGCATGAGTCCGCGCATCGCCGCGCAGGTGCTCCCTCGTGCCCAGCAGGGCGACTCGAACCGGCCAGCCGAGCTGCGCGAGCGCAACGGCCACGACGAAGCCGTCGCCGCCGTTGTTGCCTGGGCCGCACAGGACGCTCACCGGCCGAGGCGGCCAGCGGCGGACGATTTCCGCCACCACGGCATCGCCGGCATTTTGCATGAGCAGGGATCCGGGTGTGCCCGCGGCCACGGCCGCGCGGTCGGCCTCGGTCATTTGCGCGACGCTGAGGAGCGCGGTTGGGTTCCGGTGCGCTAGCTCCGTCAAGCGCCGGCTCCCTGCGTGTCGACGCGCACGACGAGCTTGCCGAAATTGCGGCCCTCCAACAGTCCCAGAAAGGCTTGCGGCGCGTTTTCCAGCCCGTCCACCACATCCTCGCGATACTTCACTCGGCCGTCGCGGAGCCACGCCTGCATCGACGCCAGGAATTCGTCGACGCGATGAGCATCGTCGTACACGATGAATCCGCGCAGCGTGATTCGCTTGACCAAGACCGTCCGCATCAGCGCCGGTGTCCAATCCGATTCGGCCGGCGTGGCGCGGCTGTCGTATTGAGCGATGAGGCCGCACACCGGAATGCGCGCGTGCGTGTTGAGCAGGGGAACGACGGCGCGAAAAATCTTTCCGCCGACATTCTCGAAATACACATCGATGCCTCGGGGACAAGCTGCCGCCAGGCGTTCCTCGAGCCCCGGCAAGCGATGATCGATGCAGGCATCGAATCCCAATTCATTCATGGCCCAGCGGCATTTCTCCGCGCCGCCGGCCACACCGACGACGCGGCAACCCTGCAATTTCGCGATCTGCCCGACCATCGAACCCACCGCACCGGTGGCTGCGGCGACGGCCACCGTCTCCCCCGGCTTTGGCTTGCCGATGTCGAGCAGCCCCGTGTAGGCGGTGAATCCCGTCATGCCGAGCACGCCGAGCGCCCAGGATGGATGCTCGAGCCCCGCGGGTAGTCGGGTGAGGTCGCGGCCGTCCGACACGGCGAATTCCTGCCAGCCGCTCGAGGCCAATACCAGGTCGCCGATACGGTAGTCGGGGTTCATCGAGGATTCGATGCGCGAAACCGTTTGTCCCGTCATGACGCCGCCCAAGGGCACCGGAGCGGCGTAGGAGGGAGCATCGCTCATTCGCCCGCGCATATAGGGATCCAGCGATAGCCAGATCGTTCTCAACAGCACCTGGCCCGGGTCCAAGCCCGGCATCGGCGCCGACTCCAGGCGAAAGCAGGCCAAGTCTGCCGTGGGCTGCGGACGTTGCGCCAAAACGATGCGGCGGTTCATCCGAAGCGTCCGGCGAGGGCGCCGACGAGTGCGGTGACTCCCATGGCGAGCGCGCTCCAAAACGCCACGCGCAAGGCACCCGTGCGCACACTGGCGCCCCCAACCTTGGCGGACCACCCGCCGAGGATGAGCAGACACAGGAGCGATGCGAGCACGATGGCTGGCATGAGGTATTTCGGCGCGGCCAGGATGGTCACCGACAAGGGCAGGATGGCGCCGACCGAAAAGCTGCCGGCCGATGCCAGCGCGGCCTGCAGGGGCCGCGCGGCTGCGCCGTCGGACAACCCCAATTCATCGCGGGCATGCGACCCCAAGGCATCGTGCTCCATGAGTTGTGCCGCCACCTGCCCGGCGAGTCCCTTGTCGAGTCCGCGGCGCACGTAGATATCGGTCAACTCGCGCCGCTCGCCGGCGAAATCGACCGCAAGCTCAGCCCGCTCCTGGTCGAGCGCCGCGGCTTCCGTGTCCGCCTGCGAATGCACGGACACGTATTCTCCGGTCGCCATCGACATTGCGCCGGCCACCAGCGCCGCCGTGCCGCTGATCAGGATTTGCGATTGCGAGGCGTGCGCTGCGGCGACTCCCAAGATCAAACTGGAGGTCGATACGATGCCGTCGTTGGCGCCGAGCACGCTCGCGCGCAGCCAGCCAACCCCGCCCAAACTGTGGCGCTCATGTCTGCGTGGACGCATGGTTGTCCTCTATATGTCAGCGGCGGATCGGCTGGATACGGTGGCGCCGGCGCCCACTTTCGCCTTTGACTGTATTGATATGCGCACTGCCCGTCCAGAATCTTTCCGGAAATGCCTCCATTCTTGAAAGCGGGATAGGCAATTGCGGCGGCTATCGCGCAGCGATGCCGCCAAGAATCACCGGGTGCACCACTCTGGTGTACAGTGATGCACCGTGGCAGATTTGGAGTCTTCTGAATGGCGCCCAAGACCGGAAAGGCAACCAGAGTGAAACCGGCATCAGCCCCTCGTGCGTCAGTCAGTTTCCCGCCGGAGCTTTACCGCACGCTCGAAGCTATCGCCAGGCAAAAAAAGGTCTCCATTGCCTGGGTTGTGCGCGACGCGGCGGAAAAATATGTCGATGCGCAGTGGCCGCTGTTCGGACAACAGCGTTCATGATCACAAGCGGCGGCGATTCAGCCTGGCCACCGGTCTCCCAGCTCTGCGACCAACCTGGGAAGGGTCGAATACCGCTGGTCTGGGCCGAATGCATCACCAGTGACGGTCGCTTCATATTCCGCGAAAATCATCTCAACATGATGATGCCGACCGTAGTGAAGCCGGTGGTGTCGCCGGCGTTGTTGGCGGGGTTTCTCAACAGCGCTGCCGCCGACAGGGCGTTTCGCTGCTTAAGCGGCAGCGTTGCCGTGTCGGCATACGAATTGGAGAGTCTGCCGCTGCCGGCGGCCGACGATCTGTTACGGCTGGTGGATGGAGGCATCGATCGGGGTGCGATCGATGCGGCAGCCGCGCGCCTTTATGGGTTGGCCCATCCCGCACGCGCGTCACACGATCAACAGAGCTCCCGCGATCGCGCTGAAACCGAGGACGAGTTTCTCGAACAGTTCCTGGTTGATGCGAATCAGCAGCCAGCGTCCGGCGAACGCTCCGAGTAGCACCGCCGGCGCCAACATCAGATTGAATTTGAAGCTCTGCGCAGTGATCAAGCCAAGGTTGACCATGAAGGGTACCTTGAACAGATTGAGCACCATGAAAAACACGGCGGCGGTGCCCACGAATTGCATTTTCGGCAGGCGCATGGCGACCAGGTAAATGGCCATCAGCGGTCCGGCCGCGTTCGCGACCAGTGTGATGAACCCCGCGATGATTCCGATCGCCGCCGCCAGGGTCCAATGCTTGGGCGCTTCGGTCTCCGGCGTCGCAACGGTGAGATATCGCCGCCAGTAACCCAGCACGCACAAGGACACGATGATCACGCCGATCATGGTCCGGGTGGTCTTGTCGGAGATATGACCGAGCGTGAAATACCCGAGCACGACCCCGGCGGCGGTCCAAGGCATGAGCTTCCACAGATAGCGCCATTGAGTGTGCGTCCGATAGGACAGCACCGCGACGAAGTCGCCGAATATGAGCAATGGCAGCACCAAGCCGCTGGCCTGCTTGCTGCTCGGAAACACATGCGTGAATAAGGCGACCGACAGAATACTCAATCCGGTGATGCCCGCTTTCGATATTCCGACCATCAAGGCGCCGAGAACGGCGCATACCCACAGCAGCGGTTCGGATATCATGCCGGGAAGCTTACGCCGCACGACATCCATTCGCATGAATCTGTATCAGGAAACCGCCGAAGCCGCGATGCCAACTCCCGCGCTCGCCGGCGATGTTCGAGCCGACGTGGTGGTGGTCGGCGCTGGCATCACCGGGTTGTCGACGGCGCTGCATCTCGCCGAACAGGGCGCGAAGGTCGTGGTGTTGGAGACCGAGGGTCCCGGTTGGGGCGCATCCGGCCGCAACGGCGGCCAGGTCAATCCGGGCCTCAAACCCGATCCGGATCAAGTGGAGAAGGATTTCGGCCCGGAGCTGGGCGGCCGTATGAACGCCCTGGCCGGCGGCGCACCCGCCTTGGTGTTCGAACTGATCGAGCGCCACGGCATTCGCTGCGAAGCGCGGCGCAATGGCACTTTGCGCGCGGCAAACCGCGCGAAACATGCGGCGCAGGTGCGCGCGACGGCGGCACAGTTCGCGCGCCGCGGCGCTCCGGTCGAACTGCTGGAGGGTGCCGATCTCGAGCGGGCGACCGGCACCGCGCGCTACCGCCTCGCGATGCTGGATCGGCGTGGCGGCGATCTGAATCCCTTGAG
>JBARBX010000240.1:0-3144 GCA_049793535.1 Steroidobacteraceae bacterium
ATGCAGGGACGCGCGGGCTCGATCGTGACCTTGAGCTATCTGGGCGCCCTGCGCTCCATCCCCGGCTACAACGTCATGGGATTGGCCAAGGCCAGCCTCGAGGCCAATGTGCGCTTCCTGGCCGCCGATTTAGGTCCCCGCGGCATCCGCGTGAACGCCATTTCGGCTGGTCCGATCAAAACCCTGGCGGCGGCCGGAATTCCCGGCTTTCGCAAGATGCTGGCCCACGTGGCGGCCACCGCCCCCATTCAGCGCAATGTCACCATCGACGATGTGGGCAATGCAGCGGCGTTTCTGTGCTCGGATCTCGCGGCCGGCATCAGCGGCGAAGTGCTGTACGTCGACGGCGGCTACCACACCGTGGGGATGAGCTTTCCAGCGGACGGTGACGGCGCTTGAGCGGTGGCGCCTGAGCGGGTTGAGGGGGAAACTTGTCAACCGTTTCTGGGATCTAACGTTTAGAGTGGGTGGCGCTGCGCGCCGCTGTTGGCTGCCTCAAAAGGTGAAGTTATGTCAAGTCGCAATCTCCTCTTCGTGACGGTCGGCGGAACCTTAGGATTGGCGCTTAGCGCCTGCGGGGGACTGCCGGTCAAGACCGATGCCAATCCCAATCTGTCGGTGGCCAGCTGCCACACCTACGCCTTTGCCAATGAGCACGTCGCCAATGCCGACCAACCGGCGGCCTATGGCAATCCCCTGAACGCCGAACGGCTGCGCGTCTCGATCGCCGCCAATCTCGCCGCCAAGGGCATCCAACCCGTGGATCGCAAAGTCGCCGACTGCGTGGTGGGCTATGCCATGGGATCGCGCCAGGTGTTCAACGACTACTACGCCGGCTGGGCGGGCTGGGGCGGCTACGGCTGGCGCCGTGGCGTCTACGGTGGCTGGGTCTGGGACGGTCCCATGGTGAGCGATGAGACGCGCATCGCCGTGGACCTGTTCGATGCCCGATCGCACATGCCGATCTGGCATGCCTCGGTCAGCCAGAGTGTTGGGGACCTGACCGGCCCGAACGCCGAAGCCAGGATCAGCGCGGGCACGGCGGCGATTTTCGCCAAGTTCCCGATCGCCACGGCGCTGCCGCCGGGCGGCGGTGCGAAAACCTAGTGAAATATCCGGGCGAGGTATAATTATCCCGTATCCGGATAATCAGGGATAGTTCGCGTACCTGCGCTTAGCGCACGGCCGCCCGCTGCACAAACACATAGTACAGCGCTCCCAGGGCACCGGCGACCACCAGCACCAGCGCGACGAAGCGGTGCAGGGACCCGGCCAGCAGCTCCGGATGCTGCCCCACCGTCCTCCCCAGCCAGGCCAGCACCCCGCACCACAGCAAGGCGCCCCCCAGGGTCGCGAGCGCGTACCAGCGAAAGTCCATCCGCAGAATACCGGTGGGGATGCCGATCAGGTGACGGATCACCGGCAGCACTCGGGAGAGGAACACGCCGGGCGGGCCGTAGTGAGCGCACCAGCGCTCCGCCAGGTCGATCTTCGCCTGACTCAAGCCCACATAGCGCCCGAAGCGCACGATCAGCGGACGCCCCAGGAGACGGGCTCCCCAGTACATCACCGCGGCCCCGACCCACGATCCCAGCGTGCCCGCGAGCACCACGCCGAGAAAGGAGAGCTGGCCCTGGGTGTGGGCCAGGTACGCCGCCGGCGGAATGATCACTTCGCTCGGAATGGGAACGAAGGTGCTCTCCAGGGCCATCAATCCGGCGATCAGCCCATAGCCGCCTTGGGACAGAGTCGACAGGTACCAAGTCGAAAATTGATGCAGCAGTTCGGTCAAACTACTCGATCGCCTGAGGATTCAAAATCACCTTGGCATCGGCGCGCGCAGCCGCGGCATAGCTCTGCGCCTCGGCCGAGGCCATCTGGGCGGCGTATTGCCGGCGCAGCCCCATCTCCTCCGCCTTGGCATCGCCCGGCGCCTCGCGCAGGGCAGTCAGTTCGAGCACCGCATGATCGCCGTTCGCGAGCCGCGCTGCGGCAAACACCGGCTTGCCCGAAGGCTTGGGTTCCCCGAACGCCGTGGTCCGGATCTCCAAGGGCACCTCGGCATCGCCGCGGGAGATGAATTTCGGCGGCGTCGGGGCGCCGCTGGCGGTCGCGCTCATGCTCTTCGCCACCGCCTCCCAGGACTCCCCTGCCGTGAGCTGCCTGACGGCATCCGCGGCTGCGGCGGCGGCGAGCTCGACTCCGCGCTGCTTCTTCCATGCGGCCAGCACCTGGTCATGCACGGTGTCAAAAGGCTTCTGCTGCGGCAGCTTGTGATTGGTCGCGCGCAGGACCACGCCGCGCCCCTTTTCGACCTCGACCATGGAACTCAAGCGCCCGTCGAGCACATCCTGGCTGAACGCCGCCTCGATCACCGCGGGCACCTTGCCCAGAGCGCCCCCGCCGTCGATGCGGCTGAACGACGGCACCTCGAGCACGGTCAACCCGGCCTTGCGCGCCACGATGTCGATGTCGGTGGTGTTTTGCAGCGCTGCATCGGCGAGCTGATCCTGGGCATTGTTGAACAGGCGCTCGGCTTCGTTGCGCCGGTATTCGGCTTCCAAGTCGGGCTTGCTCTGCTCGAAGGTCTTGACCGCCGCAGGCCGAATCCCGGTGAGCTTCAGAATGTGGTAGCCGAACTGGGTCTTCACCGGTCCCCTGAGCTCGTCGGCCTTCATGCTGAAGGCGGCATCGGCGAAGGGCGCCACCCAGACCTTGCGCTCGTTCCATCCCAGATCGCCGCCCTGGGTCGCGGACCCCGGATCCTGCGAGAACTCCTTCGCCAGTTTCGCGAAATCCTCGCCGGCTTGGGCGCGCTTCAAAATACCCTCCGCCTTGGCCTTGACCGCCGCGTCGTCCTTGGGATTCCCTACGGGGAGAAGAATATGGCTGACCCGGCGCTGCTCCGGTTGAGTGAAGCGCTCGGGCGTCTTCTGCATCTGTTCGTCGTAATAGGCTTTGAGCTGCGCATCGTCGACGCTGACCTTCGAGGCGAGCTGCGCCAGGCTGATCTCGACATAGCGCAGATCCACCGTCTCCGGAGTCACGTATTCGGCCTTGTGCGCCTCGTAGTACGCCTTCAGCGCGGCATCGTCCGGGGTTGCGCCTGCGGCATACTTTTCCGCGGACAAGGTGACCCACGCC
>JBARBX010000241.1:0-7592 GCA_049793535.1 Steroidobacteraceae bacterium
GGTCTTGGCGGCTTCTCCAACATCGGCATTCGGTGGCCTCTGGAATTCCGGCGCCGACAGAAGCCGATCGACGGCGACGCCGATCAAGCATGTCATCGTGATCATCGGTGAGAACCGCAGCTTCGACCACGTGTTCGCCACCTATGTGCCGAGGCCCGGCCAAACGGTCCACAACCTGCTGAGCGAGGGCATCATCACGCTTGATGCCAACAAGAACGCCATCCCGGGACCGAACTTTCACAAGGCCCAACAACTCTCTGCGTCGGATCTGGGTGCCCAGGACAGCTTCCTGTTGAGCCCGCCGAAGCAGGAATTCCCCAGCGACCAGCTCCCGGCGCCGGAGGCCGGCGGTCCCTCCGGGGCGCACGGCTACTTCACACCGAGTTCGTCGAAGTACACGACCGTAGCGTGCGGCACCATCACCGTCGGCGGTAAGACCACCACCAATTACCTCGATCCCGCGGCCTGCGCGGCTCTGACCGAGAACGGCCTGCCCGACGCTTCCGACGCCAACGGATTGACCTATTATCAGTCTCTGGCTTCCGGCGGCACCGGCCAGTACAGCTACACGCCGGACGTGCGCATCGTCAATTTCGACAGCCTGCCTGCCGGCCCGTTCCAGCTGACCAACGGCACGAATTCGGCCACAGCGGGTTACAGCCTCACGTACACGGACTACAGCGCAAGCCCGGTCCACCGCTTCTACCAGATGTGGCAGCAGCTGAACTGCAGCCTCGACCACGCCTCGCGCGACAACCCTTCCGGCTGCGACGGCAAGCTGTTCTCCTGGGTGGAAACGACCGTCGGTGCCGGCACCAACGGCTTGAGCCAGGCCCTGTACGCCCAGGGCTACTACGGGCCTTCCTTCAGCGAGTTCTTCCAGTACCCCGCCGGGTATTCCGCAACGAATCCGCCGACGGCTTCGCAGTGGACCGCCAACGAATACGCACTGTATGACTCGGTCCCGACCACCACGGGCGAAGGTTCCACTGCCTTGGGCTTCTACAACGTTCAGCAGGGCGATGTGCCCTACTTCAAGAGCCTCGCGGACACCTACGCCATGAGCGACAACTTCCACCAGTCCGTCAACGGCGGCACCGGCGCCAACCACATCATGCTGGGTCACGCCGACGCGATCTGGTTCAGCGACGGCAATGGCAATCCGCAGACACCGCCTCATAACGTCCCCGTTACCACCAATCCTGCCGGCTTCGGGGGACCGGGAACGATCGACCAGATCGAGAATCCGAACCCTGCTCCGGGCACCAACAACTGGTACACGCAGGACGGTTACGGTTCAGACTACAATTCCGGATACCCGATGAGCGAATGGGACACGACCCAAGGCAACGGGTTGCCCATCATTTACGGCGGCGGCTCGTACAGCGATTGCGCCGATCCTGATCAGCCGGGCGTGCGACCGATCCTCGACTACCTGCGCAAGCTGCATGTCGATCCGCGCTGCGAGCCCGGCCACTATTACTTGCTGAACAACTACAACCCGGGCTGGTTCGGCAACGGCAACGACGCCTACACGGACCATAACCCGTCCAACACGCCGTTCACTGTGCCGCCGTCTTCCACACCCAGCATCGGAGATGACCTCAACCAAGCGAAGGTCTCCTGGAAATACTACGGCGACCAGTGGAACAACTACGTCAATGACCCCTATGGGCTGAACTACGGCACCAACGGCCCGAATGCGGACGAGTACTGCAACATCTGCAACCCGTTCCAGTACGACACCTCCATCATGTCGAACCCGGCGCAGGTCGCAGCGCATATCCAGGATACGGTGAGCCTGTATGCGGATATCGCCAACGGCTCGTTGCCCGCGGTGTCCTTCGTCAAGCCCAGCGGTTACGTGGACGGCCATCCGTCCTCCTCGAAGCTGGATCTGTTCGAGGGGTTCGTGAAGAAGATCGTCGACCAGGTCGCGGCCTCGCCGACGTACACCAAGGACACCGTCATTCTCATCACCGAGGACGAGGGCGGCGGCTACTACGATTCCGGCTATGTGCAGCCGCTCGATTTCTTCGGCGACGGCACGCGCATCCCGCTGATCGTCGTGGCGAATCCGCAGTACCTGCCCCTACGCGCTTCCGGGTACATCTCCCACAAGTACGCGGACCATGTCTCGATCCTCAAGTTCATCGAGCGCAACTGGCACCTGCCGCCGGTGACGCACCGCAGCCGGGACAACTTCCCGAACCCGGTGCAGCCGCAGGGCTCCTATGCGCCGGTGAATTCCCCGGCGCTGGACGACCTGTTCGACTTCTTCGACTTCCCCGCGCACGGCTTCTTCTAGCCGCGCACGGGCTCATGTCCTGAAAGGGCCGCCGCCTGGCGGCCCTTTTTTGCCTGGCTTACCGTCGTCAGGGGCGGGCGGGCTGTTCCGGCTGCTCGGGAAACAGGCCCGGCATCCAGCGCGGTGCCAGTGTGGCGGGAAAGGCGAGGTGCAACGGCGCACGCGCGCTCTTGGACGTAAGAACGCTCTTCTCGATGAGGGCCGCGACAATCCGGCGTGCTTGCCTTTCGCCGGTGGCGAGCAGAGCGGCGGCGTCGCCGCGCGGCAATTCCCCGCGATACAGCACCGCTTCCAGGACCTTGCCCGACTTCGCAGGGAGGAGGCCGAGCCGGCTTTCTTCCTCGGCCCAAAGCAGAATGCGCGCGCGCAGGCGGTCCGGCTGCACCAGCTCTTCCATAAAACGCACTTGATCGATACAGATTTCGAGAAAGAAGCGCGTGAATTCAATCAGAGTTTCTTCGCTGAGATTGCCGCGCCCGTCGAGATCGTTTCGGCGCCGCAGATCGCAATTGGCGAGATGGGCCTTGTAGGCCGCGACGTTGCGGGCCAGGCCTCGGGCCGCTGACCAGATGCCACCAGTGTCCAATGTCTCCAACAGACTCGCATGCGACATCAACCTCGCGACACGACCATTGCCATCGAGGAAAGGGTGAATCCAGAGCAGCCGGTGATGCGCCGCCGCCGCTGATAGTATGGAATCCGTCTTGCCAAGACGGTTGAAGCGGTGCTCGAAGGCGTCGAGGAAGCGCAGCACCGCGCCCGAACTGATGGGCACATGCCCGCCGACTTTGATGTCGTGCGCGCGGAGTTCGCCAGGCACGACCTTGAGGCGTTCGCCCGTATCGGGATTTTCCATCCAGAGCAAAGCGTCGGGGAGCAGGCTGCAGAATCGCTGATGGATTTCCCGGATGCCCGCCATGGACACTGCGCGGCCCGTCAAACCGCCGGTGTCGATCCATTGCTGGACCGCGATGTGAGCGGCCGCTTCGAGCTGTAGATCGCGCTGGCGCGGATCGTTGCTGTAATCCTTCTTCAGCGCGCGTTCGATATCGATCGGATGCGTGTCGTGCCCCTCGATCAAATTGCTGTAGTAGCAATTCATCGCGCGCACGAGATCGGCCAACGCGCCGCGCACGCCGTCGGGCAAACTGCGCCGCAAGCCGGCCGCGCGCACCGCCAGATCGACCGCCAAATCAGTCAGCGCACCGCGTTCCTTCGCGCCGTCGCTGATCAGCAGCGGCTCCATCAGCATTACGCTCTCTCCGCGATCCGTGGCCGCTGATAAGTCCGTTTTTATGTCCGCTATATACTTCGCCATAACGATATATATATCATTAAGTTACGGATCATGATAGACAAATAAAGACCCGGCATATGTCCGTTTGCATGTCCTTGGCGAATCTAGACTTCTGGGGCAGCGCCGCGCCCTGCAGATCAAGCGATCGCGCACGAAAAAGGGGTAATAACCGGGGTGGGAACGGGGAATAAAAAACGGCGTGGACCGTATGAGGTACGCACGCCGCCGGGATATCGCACCAGCGGGGGAGTTGGCTGGTT
This sequence comes from Steroidobacteraceae bacterium, assembly GCA_049793535.1. Classification (GTDB taxonomy): domain Bacteria; phylum Pseudomonadota; class Gammaproteobacteria; order Steroidobacterales; family Steroidobacteraceae; genus Bog-1198. The sequence continues at coordinate 3,866 of JBARBX010000241.1, forward strand.
GCCGGCGCGAAATTCTCCTAAACCTTGGCCGTCGAGCTCGGTCGAGCGCTCGCGGCACAAATATCCTGCCAAATTATAGAGATCGGGGGGCGTACGCTTTTTGCCCCTCAGTGCAAGTGATTTCACTTGCGGTGACGCAGGATTTATGGTCGCAGGTTTGCCGCGGTCGTAGAAATACTGAAAGGACAGCAGCTCATAGAGAAAAGTACCGCTGGGTCGCGGCGATCTGCTAGGTCGCGGTGGACGGCGCCACGCGCGGCTGCCGCAGCCGGTGCACGATGAGGTAGGCACCGATGGCCACCGCCAGCGTCAGGCAGCTCACGTAGAAATCCCTCTGTAGGTGGGGCGTGAACGCCATGGCGATCAACACGGCGGCCATGCCGGCAATGGCGGCGTAGCTCAAGTAGGGGAACAGCCACATGGTGACGGCAGGCGCGGCCAAGCCCTCGCGCTCGCGGCGCCGGCGCAGGTTGATCTGCGCGAAGCAGATGGTCATGTAGACGAACACGATCAAAGCGCCCGAGGAGCTGACCAGAAAATCGAACACGACTTGACGCGCCTCGGTGGCCGCGATGATCCCCAAGAATCCCGCCACGGCGCCTATCAGCACCGAGGCCACCGGCACCCGCCGGGCGTTCAGTTTGACGAGAGCCTGCGGCGCATCACCGCGGTCCGCCAGGATGAACAACACGCGCGAACTCACGTAGAACGCTGAATTCAAGCAGGACAGCACCGCCGTGAGAATGATCACGCTCATGATCTGGGGCGCCCAGGGGACGTGCATGGTATTGAGCGCCAGGGTGAACGGCGATTCACCGGACACCACGGTATTCCACGGCGTCACCGAGACGATGAAGAACAGTGAGAACACGTAGAAAATCAAGATCCGCCAAATCACCTGCGTGCTCATTTTGGCGATGGCGCGCCCGGGTTCCGCCGATTCGGCCGCGGCAATGGTGGTGATTTCCGCGCCGGTCATGGCGAAGAACACAGTGGGGACGGCCGCCAGCACGGCGACCCATCCATTCGGCGTGAATCCGCCATGATCGACGAGATTGCCGAAGGTGGAGCCGTGCGGGGACGTCAAGCCGAAGGCGTAGGAGGCCGCAATAGCGATGAACACCAGGATGGCGGCCACCTTGATGGAGGCGAACCAGAACTCGAACTCGGCATAGGAGCGCGCCGACATGAGGTTGACGCAGGTCATGACGCTCATCAGGGCGATGCCGATCTGCAGCGGCGAAAAGGGGACCCAGGACTGCAGGATTTTGGCGCCGGCGATGGCTTCCACCGGCACGACCAAGACCCAGAAATACCAATACAGCCAGCCGACGACGAATCCCGCGCCGTCGCCCAAGCCCGCGCGCGCAAATTCGGTGAAGGAGCGGATATGGGGCAGGGCGGTGGTCATTTCTCCCAACATCCGCATGATCAGGAGAATGAGCAGGCCGCAAATGGTGTAGCTGATGAAGCTGGCCGGCCCGCCGGCGATGATGGAGGTGCTGCTGCTGACGAACAGCCCGGCGCCGATGATGCCGCCGATGGAGATCATCGTTAAATGGCGCCCCCGCAGGGAGCGGCTGAGTTCGTTTTTGGGAGCGGGCGCGGCGGAAGCGTTCGATTGTGTCATCGGTCATCCCTTAGGTTTCTCGTCATACTACCCTGCTTCGACATCGACCCGCGGATCGCCGAGTTTGGGCACCGTGGGGCTGCCCCAGAGCTGCCGCTCGCGGATCCACGGTAGGGGATAGGCGGGGTGCGGGCTGTCGAATTCACGCGCCAGCCGGTGTGCATCCCGGTCTCGGGACATGCGCTACCTGCCTGCGCGAGCAAAGGGGCCGTGATCCAGATCACCCGTTGCATGGCCTTGGATCATGCCCGTGACAACATCCGCATCAATTCAGTGTGCCCGGTCGCCCGTTCATCCAATGACTTCCGCGACGGCCTGCGGCTTGGCGGAACCCAAATCATGCGCATCGCCCGCGGGGGCGTGCCCATGCTCGTAAGGTTTGGCGACGATCATGTAGAAGCCGCCCAGCACCAGCACGCCGATGGTGGTCACCAGCATGGCGTAGTTCACGTACCACGGATCGTTGGGGCTGCGCGGCCACAGGATGTTGACGATGGCGCTGACGCCGTAGGCGAGCGCCAGGCCGTTGACCAGCCAACCCCGGCTTCCCAGCGTGAAGGGACCCGTGGGCCGCCAGCCCTTCGAGCGCGCAATCAAGGCGCCCAGCACGATCATTTGAAATGAAATATAGATGCCGATGGCCGCGAAACTGATGATGGTGGCAATGGCGTCCTGCAGCCACAGCGCCGACAACGCAATCAAGGCCGGGATTGCTCCCATGAGGATGAGCGCATTGGCCGGAACGTGGTGGCCCGGGGACATGCGGCTTAAGAATTTGCTGCCGAATATCATCTGATCCCGCGCATAGGCGAAGATCAGCCGGCTGGCGGCGGCCTGCAGGCTGAGGCCGCAGGAGATGAAGGAGACCAGCACGACGACGATGACGGCGCGAAAGCCGACCTCGCCCATCGCCGCCCGCAGCAGCGTGACGATGGGGTCGGTGTCCTTGCCGGCGATGACCGCGCCGATGTCCGAAATCGACAGTACGAAGGCGAGGCACACCCAGGAAGCGGCCGCGCCGCCGATGTAGATGGTCATGCGCATGGCCTTCGGAATCATGCGGCTGGCGTCGGGCGTCTCCTCGGCCACGTCGCCGCAGGCTTCGAAGCCGTAGTAGCAAAACATGGCGGCGAGCGAGGAGGCGAGGAAAGCCGGCAAGTAGCTGCCGTCATGCTTCACGAAGCTCGTGTCCACGAGCACGCTCAATGGTTGATGGCGCGCAAACAGGAACAGATAGCCGCCGACCACGATGGCGCCGAGCAGCTCGCAGACGAAGGCGAACATCGCAACCCGCGCGAGCAGGCGGGTACCGCTCAAATTCAGCGCGGTCGTGAAGACGATGAGCGCAAGCGCGATGGCGGTGGTCGCGATGGGCGTGCTTTCCACGCCGAATAGCTGGGCGAGAAACGGCGCGATACCGGTCGCCACGCCGGCCATGGTGCAGCACAGCGCCCAGGCGTACACCCAGCCCGCCATCCAGGCCCAGCGCTTGCCGACGAGACGCCGCGCCCAGGGGTACAGTCCGCCGGAAATGGGAAACTGCGACACGATCTCGCCGAACACGAGACACACCATCAATTGTCCCAGGCCGACCAGAACATAAGTCCACCACATGGGCGGGCCGCCTGCGGCGAAGGAGGTGGCGAACAAGGTGTACACGCCGACCACGGGCGACAGGTAGGTGAACCCCAAGGAGAAATTTTCCCACTTCGACATGGTCCGGTCGAAATGCGAGACATAACCCAAGGCTTTCAATTGCTCGGCGTCGTGATCGACGCTCACGGTGGATTTCTCGGTCACCCAGCCTCCCTCGGCACTTTAGTTGACTGCTCGCATCGCCCGAGCGTTCGCGCTTCCGCCATCTTACGAAAATCGGGGGGCTCATGCCCCCCCGAAATTGCTCCACTCTGCGCTCTGCGCGCTAGAACTTGTACTGGAAATCCACGCCGATGGTGCGCGGCTGATTGGTCGACACGCGAATGATGGTCGGCTGCTGCCACGCGAAGGTGGTGTTGTCGATGGTCAGCGCCGCCAACTTGTTGGTCAGGTTGGTGCCGACCAGGTAGGCTCCCCACGCACCGTGCATGACCCCGGCGC
>JBARBX010000242.1:0-8246 GCA_049793535.1 Steroidobacteraceae bacterium
GGCATCGATCGTGTGCCTTGAGCGATGCGCTCGTGCGCGCCGCGCCCATGATCGCTGATCGCTATCGCGATGGTTTGATCGAACGAGTGCCGGCCCTTGATCTTGAGCCGGGCGACCGGGTGCATATCAGCGAGGGGGGCGCCGTACCCGCGGACGGAGCCCTGCTGAGTCTCGCGTGTCGAGTCGATGAATCCCTGATGTCCGGGGAATCGGCACCTTTGACGAAACGCCGGGGAGAGGCCCTATTGGCGGGCAGCGTGGTGGTCAAGGGCCCTGCGGAAATCACGGTCGAGCGCGTCGGCGGCGAAACCTGTTTGGCGGGCATCGTGAGCCTGGCGACGCGCGCTGCGACCGAGAGACCCCGCCTCGCCCTCGCCGGCGAGCGTGCCGCCGCCGTATTTGTCGGCCGCGTCATGCTGCTCGCCGGAGTCACGGCCGTCGGATGGATACTCGCCGATCCATCAAGAGCCTTTAACGCAACGCTCGCGGTGCTCGTGGTGTCCTGTCCCTGCGCCTTTGCGCTCGCCGTGCCGGCCGCCCTGACACGAGCGCTCGCCGTGCTCGCCAAGCGCAGCGTGCTGGTGGTGCGACCGGACGCAATTGAGAAGCTGGCGGTCGCGACCCATGTGCTGTTCGACAAGACCGGTACGTTGACAATTCCCCTCCTCGAGATCGAGCGGATCGATGTACTGCGCCCCGGCGAGGAAACGCGAGCCACGGGTCTCGCCGCCGCGCTCGCGCGAGGCAGCCAACATCCGATCTCACGTGCCATCGCCGCAGCCGCCCCCGCGTCCGCCTATCGCGTCGATGACCTACGGGCGTTCACCGGCGAGGGCATCGAGGGGAGCATCGACGGCCGTCGCCTGCGGCTCGGTCGACGGGACTTCGCCGATCCCTGCGCAAACAGTTCGCAGGTTCCCGACGATGCGGTCGTGCTGGCGGATGGCTCAGGCGTTATCGCGACCTTCTCCCTGACGGACAAGCTTCGCAGCGGCGCGAAAGCCGCGATCGACGGGCTGAGGGCGGAAGGTTTGCAGGTGGAGCTCATCAGCGGCGATGCTGCCGCGAAAGTATGCCGAGTCGCGACCAGCCTCGGGATCGACCGTTGGTATGCGCGGCAATGTCCGGGCGACAAGCTGTCGCGGCTGGCGCAGTCGCGTGCCAAGGGTGCCTGCATCGTGGCCGTCGGCGATGGTATCAACGATGCGCCGATCCTGGCGGGCGCAGACGTGGCGGTGGCCCTTGCGAGCGGCGCCGAAATCGCTCAAGCCGCCAGCGACATCGTGCTCATGGGTGAGCGGCTTGACGGATTGGTGGATGCCCGGGCGATTGCCCGCGACACCCTGCGGATTCTTAGACAGAACCAGCGCTGGGCGTTGATTTACAACAGCGCCGCGGTCCCGCTCGCGGCCTTTGGGTTCGTTCCGTCTTGGGCCGCCGCCATCGGCATGTCGGTCAGTTCTCTCGTCGTCATTTTGAATGCACTGAGAATCGGTCGCAGGGTGGTCCCCGTGCGGACACTCCCACCGACCCTCACGGCGGTTGAACTGTGAACATACTCATGGTCATGATTCCTCTGTCCTTGCTGCTCTTGGGCGGAGCCGTCGCGGCATTTTTTTGGGCCGTCAATCACGATCAGTTCGACGACTTCGACACTCCCGAGCTGCTGCCTCTGCTCGACCGCGCCGACACGGCACCGCCCCCGCACGATCAGGACCCACCATGACATCGATCCTGACGATCGGCGCTGCGTGGTTGTTGGGCTTGGCCGCCGGCGCGCATTGCCTGCTGATGTGCGGCGGCATTTCCACCGCCCTGGGAATGGCCACCTCGAAGGATTCCAAGGGTAAGCCGCGCAGAAGCTTGCTCGTCGCCTACCAAGTCGGCCGCATCGCTTCCTACAGTCTCGCGGGGCTTCTGTTAGGGGGCGCACTCGGCGGCGTGGTCAACTTGCTCAATGTCAACGAGGTGCGCATCGTACTCCGGGCCTTGAGCGCAGCCGTTCTTTTCTTGGCCGCATTCACGGTCTTGGTGCGCCGACCTTTGCCGAGCATCAGAGTGGGTGCACGATTGTGGGCAAGGCTCGCTCCGCTGGGGCGAAAGCTGCTGCCGGTCCGCACGCTGCCACGGGCGCTGGCGTTTGGCATGATCTGGGGTTGGATGCCGTGCGGCGCGGTGTACCTGGTCTTGACCATGGCGACGCTGCAGTCCGACGCGCTGCACGCTGCCGCCACCATGGCGGCGTTTGGAGCGGGTACCGCCCCCACGATGCTGGTGATGACTCTCGGCGGGCAGCGCCTTTTCGGCCACGCGAACGGCGCCTCCGGCAGGCGGCTGGTGGGCGGCCTCTTATGCGTGTGCGCTGTCCTGACCTTGATTGGACCGTGGCTCGTGGTTCAAGCGACTTGGCTGCATGGGTGGCTGCCGCTCAGTTGCGTTACAAATTAGCGCCACCCGATAAAAAGTGGCAAAACGTGAATAGACCATGCTTTTGCCAAGGACACCATGCGAAACGGCAACGCCGATGATCAAACCATATGCCACGACGGCTGCCGCAAAGAATCCTGCCCTGCTCGATCGGGTTTTGCCGCGTCTCAGGGCAAAGACGCCTAGGAAAATGTAAGCGACCACCAGCAATAGCTTGACGGTGAGCCACGCTTGAACTAGAGGATACTGGCGAATAGCGATCATCAGTAAAACGGCGGACCCGAGCAATAAGGTGTCGATGCAATACGAAAGCTTCGCGATCAACCGGTGGTTGGCGTAGCGTGAGTCGCGCAGCATCAGCAAACCTCGCAAAATAAACACACTTCCCGAGGCCAAAGCGCAGCCGACGTGCAGCCACTTGATTTCAGTGTAGTAAACCGCGAGCACCGTCACTCCAAGCCACCCCGGCGGATCTTCAGGGAACCAACGACTGTTGGTACATTGTGTTGCGAAAAAACCCGTGGTCGCATCGCTCAAGTATGGGCTACGCCGGGGCATCTGCTCTAGGTAGATTCCACCGCGAGGGGTTCGCGCACGATTGGCTGGAATTGGCGTTGATCGCACTAGGTCGATCGGCCAGCGGTGCCTATACGTATAAACCACGAGCTTAAAAGCCGCGCGCGCCAGGTATTCTGGCTCGCATGAAGATGAGTCTGTTTGCCTACGGATTTCGTTCCCAATTCTTCCTCGCCAACGCGGCGGCGCTCGTATTGATACCCGTATGGGCCTCGAGTTTCATCGATGGAACCGCCCTCGGCACCTGGTGGCCTCCCACCCTATGGCACGCCCACGAAATGCTGTTCGGGTTTATCGCGTGCGCCATCTCGGGTTTCATGCTGACGGCGGTCCCTAGTTGGACCGGACAAAAAGGTTTTGCCGGACCTCCCTTGATGGCGCTGGCGGCGGTGTGGATCGCGGCACGAGTCCTGATTGCCACATCGCTCGCGTGGCCCCCTATGCTCCCTTCCCTGGTCGATTTGACGTTCTTGCCGCTGCTTGCGGTATTGGTTGCGATTCCGCTGATTCGATCCCGCAATCGCAATACGCCGCTGCTTGCCGTACTGGGGGCATTCTGGCTCTGCGACTTGATTTTTCATGTCGGTCTGCTTCGCCACAACTCACCCCTGGCGCTCAAGGCCCTGATCGTTGGGATCGACATCACGCTGCTCCTGGTGAGCGTAATCGGCGGGCGAATCGTGCCGGCATTTACGCTGTCCGCATTGCGGGGGCAGAACGTCGATGCGAAGTTGCAATCAAGAACGGCGCTGACGGTTGTATCAATCATGACCATGGTGGCTGTGATCATCGGCGATATCTTTTGGCCCGACACTCGCGGCGCCGGATGGATCGCCGGCGCGGTGGCGGTCGCCCAGGCCGCGCGGCTGGCGCAATGGCGAGGTCTGCGGACTCTGCGCCAGCCCATCGTCTGGATTTTGCATCTCGCATACCTTTGGCTGCCGGTTGGGTTCGCTCTGAAGGCGGCGGCTCTGTTGGGTGGCTATGCAATTGGGGCATTCTGGCTGCATGCGCTCACCGTCGGTGCTTTGACGACCATGATTGTCGCAGTCATGACACGGGCATCGCTTGGGCATACCGGCCGCCCGCTGAGCGCGCATCCGGTGACCACCCTCGCGTACGCCCTGCTGGGCTTGGCCGCCGTCGTGCGCGTTTTTGGATTGTCGGTGCCCGGCGTGAGTTATCCGGCGGTGATCGCCGTGGCGGCCGCATTCTGGACGGCATCATTTCTGCTATTGATCGGTATCTACAGCCCAATTCTGTGCGGTCCGAGGATCGATGGCAAACCAGGCTAAACGGGAGAGCACATCAGTGAAATTCAACATGGTCCTACCAGCATTCCTAACGGTGTCCTTGGCCGGTTTCGCAGCGGGTACCGGGCACGCCGCGAGCAAGCTACCGCCGGCGGCAAAACTCATGCCGCTGGGCGCTCCCATTCATGCGGTACTCACGTCGCCGCCCAATGTACCGCCGCCCACTCACCGTACACGTCCGGCCAAAGTCATCGTCGAACTCGAGGTCCGCGAGATCGAAAAGGAAATCTCGGAGGGTGTGCGCTACACGTTTTGGACCTTTGGCGGCACCACGCCGGGCAGCTTCATCCGGGTGCGGGAAGGCGATACGGTGGAGTTTCACCTGAAGAATCATCCCGACAACAAGATGCCTCACAACATCGATCTGCATGGAGTTGTGGGTCCCGGCGGCGGCGCGGCATCAAGTTTCACCGCCCCGGGTCACGAATCGCAATTCACGTTCAAGGCGCTGCATCAGGGTATCTACGTCTATCACTGCGCCACTTCTCCGGTAGGCATGCACATTGCGAATGGGATGTACGGGCTCATGTTGGTCGAACCTCCGGGCGGTCTCACCCCCGTGGACCACGAGTACTACATCATGCAGGGGGACTTCTACACCGTCGGAAAGTATCGCGAGAAAGGATTGCAGGCATTCGACATGCAGAAGGCCATCGATGAAAGGCCAACGTACGTATTGTTCAATGGCAGCGAAGGGGCGCTGGTCGGCGACAATGCCATGACCGCGAAAGTCGGCGAAAAGGTGCGTCTGTTCATTGGCAACGGCGGCCCGAATCTCGTGTCCTCATTTCACATGATCGGCGAAATATTCGACAAAGTGTGGTTCGAGGGCGGAAAACGCTATCAAGAAGACGTGCAGACAACATTGATCCCCGCGGGCGGAGCGGCAATCGCCGAATTTCACACGGTGGTCCCCGGCAGTTTTGTCATGGTGGATCACTCCATTTTTCGGGCCTTCAATAAGGGCGCCCTGGCCATATTGAAAGTCAGCGGACCGGAGGATAAGTCCATCTATTCGGGCAAAGAGGTTGACTCGATGTACCTCGGCGACAAGGCTCAGAACCTTGCCGTGGTCGGCGAAGCGGAAACCGCCACCGAGCACGGCACGCTCTCGATCGAGCAGCAGATCAAGGCGGGTGAGGCGTTGTTCAACGGCACCTGCTCGGTTTGCCACCAATCGGCAGGCCAGGGAATCGAAGGCGTGTTCCCGCCCTTGGCAGGCTCCGACCTGCTGGCAAAAACTCCGAAGCGGGCCGTGAATATCGTCCTGAATGGCTTGAACGGACCGCTCACCGTCAATGGAAACGCCTACAACTCCGTAATGCCTCCCATGAGTCAGCTGAATGACGATGAACTCGCCAACATACTCACGTTTGTCACTCATTCCTGGGGCAACAAGGGGACCGATGCGTTCACGGCCGCCGAGGTGTCAGCCGTGAGAAAAGGGACAGCGCGCCCGCCCGGCGCCGCCGAGTAAAGCAGCGTGAGAGTCCTCCTCCTCCTCGCGGGGCTTTTCGGCTGCATCAGCGCTGCCGCCAGCGAGACGGTGGCCATCGGCGGCGGCGACTTTCAGTCAGTAATCCCGACGGGAGCGACGGACAAGGCGACTCACGTCGCGCCGTTCAGGTTGGACCGGGTACCCGTCACCAATGGAGAGTTTTTGGACTTTGTCGTTCATCATCCCGAATGGCAACGCAACCGGATTGCCGCGCTGTTCGCCGATCACGACTACCTGTCCCAGTGGGAAGGTTCCAAACGACTCGGCACGGGCGTGGATCCGCGTCAGCCCGTAACACGGGTGAGCTGGTTTGCTGCGCGCGCCTACTGTGAGGCTGCCGGCCGCCGGCTGCCAACCTGGTCCGAATGGGAATTTGTTGCCGCGGCCGACGAAGACATTCCCGACGCCCGCCGCGATGCTGCATGGCGCGAACGGATTTTGAGCTGGTACGGTCAGCCCGCCGGACATGTGCTGAGCCGCGTCGGTACTGCGGCCGCCAACTTTTATGGTGTGCAAGACATGCATGGTCTCGTCTGGGAGTGGGTCGAGGATTTCAACGCCCTGCTCGTCAGCAGCGACAGCCGCGATCAATCGGACCCTGACAAGCTCAAATTCTGCGGTGCAGGAGCCATCAGTCTGGCCGATCGCGACAACTTTGCCGTGCTGATGCGCGTCGCCTTTCTGAGCGCCCTCAGTGCGAAATCCACGGCGAGAAGCCTCGGCTTTCGCTGCGCGATGGATCCGGCGGCATGATCGGCCGGTGCGCGGCCGCGGCTCTGATCCTGACCGCATCGTGCTGGTGCGCGAGCCTGGCCTTCAGCGACACAGTCGATTCATCGATCCCAGCGCAATCTCATGGAACGGGGGAGTTGCCGGGCGAATCGCTGTATCGACTGCCGATGACACTCACCACCGCTGCCGGCGCACCCATGCAGCTTGCGGTGCTTCGCGGCACACCTCTCCTCGTTACGATGTTCTACAGCCAGTGCACGAGTGTTTGTCCATTACTAACCATGCAGGTCCAGCGAATTATCGGGCGGTTATCGAGCTCGGAACAACGCCGCCTACGCGTCTTGCTGGTTTCTTTCGACAGCACGCGAGACACACCCGACGCGCTCACCGCTTTTGCAGCCGAACATCACATTACGGCGGACACCTGGACCATCGCGCGAGCCTCTGCAAGTGATGTTCGATTGCTCGCCGCCGCCTTGGGCATTCAATACCGCGAACGCGCTGATCACACGTTCAATCACTCTGCGGTCATTTCTCTGACAGACCGCGACGGCGTAGTGCGCGCACAGACCAGCGATCTTGCGGATAGACAGGGATCCTTCATCTCGGCCGTCCGCCGGCAGCTGGCGTCCCCTCAACAATGAGGCCCTTGGTTGCAGGTCTGGCCAAAAGCTCTGAAGCAATCCAAGCGAATCCAGCGCTTCTGGCCGATATTGCTTGCATCGCGCTCAACTCGCTCATCGGTGCGCAGTGCACCAATCGGTGGCGCAAGGAGAGGCGATGCAAAACGGGTTCATACGTCGAGAAATTGTCAGGGGAGCCCTCATAGCGGGTGCCGTCGTTCCGACACTGGATTTGATCGGCGGCGCAACCCTTGCCGCCGCTGGGAATCCTTCGCCCTCGCATTCAGCAAATCAAAATTGTGCAAATTTCGAACAGTTTCTCGGTAAGCAGGGTGACCTCCATCGGGCGCTTTGGAAGGTGACCCGCCCCGTGTCTAGGTAGTTTCGGCAGTCGACGCCGGTATTCACCGATGGTCACAGGGGACGTCCCTCTTGTATGTTGCGTCTCACGAAATCGCGCGAATTGAGCGCCAAAGGATGAGGCAATGAAAATCAAATATACCCGTCGAGGAATCATCAAAGACAGCTTGATGGCCTGTGCTTTGGCTCCTGTTGCAGGCCTGTTTGCGGCTCGTAGTGGTTGGGCGGCGAGCCTAACGCCGCTTTCGCCCAGTGATCCGGCCGCTGCCGCACTGGGATTCGTTGCAGATGCCAGAAAGGTTGTGGCCGCTTCCAATCCAACTTTCGCACCCACTCAAAATTGCGGCAGTTGCGCGCAATACCAGGGCAAAGCAAGTGACCCCACGGCAGGCTGCAATATTTTTCCCGGCAAGAGTGTGCCGGCAGGTGGCTGGTGCAAGGTTTGGGCGAAGAAATCGGGCGGCTAATTGCGCCGGAAGTGGCCGCGGGAACTGCAATGACCGATGCCGCGGCAGTTTCGTTCGACGCCGACCGCATGCGGCGCTATGACGGAGAAGGGCCCCGATACACTTCCTATCCCACCGCACAGTACTTCAGCGAAGGCCTCGCGCCCAACGCCTACGAGTGGGCGGCAGCGACCAGCCGCGGCGCCCGTGACGGGAACCCCCTGTCCGCCTATGTCCACATTCCATTCTGTTTCAGCCCGTGCTTCTATTG
>JBARBX010000243.1:0-6061 GCA_049793535.1 Steroidobacteraceae bacterium
CGCCCAGCCTAGCGAGAGCGCCGGCAGGAGTACGGACGCCGCGGCCCGGCCGGTCCAGGTGCGGCGAGCCTCACGCTGCGGGCTGCGGCTCCTGGCGCGGAATCGGCGGCGGCTGCCGACGAACACGCTCAACATGAGCAGCGCCAGCGACGCCGCCAGCGGCCATTGGTAGCGCTCGATGTACACCCGCTGTTGCCGCGAAGCGAGATCGTGCTTGAGCAGGGGCGCGAGGCTGCTTTGATACAGTTCCTCGAATCCCTGTCCTTGGGATCCGAGCGGGGCATATTGGCCGCCGGTGGCCGCGGCGATGGCTTTCAGAGCCGGCTCATCGAGATGGGATTTGACGAAGTCGCCGGCTTCGTCTTTGACGAACCCGGCGTTCGGGTTGTCGGCGGACAGGGGGATGAGTTCTCCCTGCGCGGTGCCCACGCCGATGGTGTAGATCTTCAAGGAGTCCTGACGCGCCGCCGCCTGTGCCGCCGTCAGCGCCTCGCCCTCGAGATCCTCGCCGTCGGTGACCAGGATGAGAATCTTGTCGCTGCCGGGACGGCGCCGCAGCGCGACCTGGGCGGCGCGGATGGCGCTCGCGATATTGGTGCCGCCGAGCGGGATGGTATTGATGTCGAGCGCATTCAAGGTTTCGTGAAACGCGCCATAGTCGAGGGTAATGGGGCACACCAGAAAGGAGTCGCCGGCGAAGGCGATGAGGCCGATCGCATCGCCGTCGAGCTCATTGGTGAAGTCGTCGATGGCGAGTTTGGCCCGCGTGAGCCGATCGGGCTTCACATCCGGGGTCGACATGCTGCGCGAGGTATCGACGGCGAAGATGACATCGATGCCGCGGCGGCTGACCAGCTCCCAGCGATAACCCACGAGGGGTCCGGAGAGCGCGACGAACAACAAGGCCAGCGCCGCGAGAATGAACCCGCGCCGCAGGCGGCGGCGCCAGTGGGACACGGATTGGGTGAGCTGTGTCCGCAGATGTGCCGAGACGAAGCGGGCGAGCGCCGCATGCTGGCGAACATCGTAGCGGCGCCACAACCAGAGCAGGCAGAGGCAGGCCAGAGTACCGGTGGCGAGCCACAGAGGGTGGCCGAACTTCACGGCAGTCTCCGGAAGCGCGTGTGCTGCAGGAGCAAGCCGAGCCCAAAGAATGCCACCGACGGAATCAGTGCCCAGGAGTAGAGCTCTTCACGGTGCTCGAACTTTTGCACGGTGCGCGCGGTGGTCTCGAGGCGGTTGATCTGGCCGTAGATTTTCTCCAAGGAATCCGTGTCGGTCGCGCGGTAGAAGGTGCCGCCGGTGGTGTTCGCGACGGTCTCCAGGGTCTTCTCGTCCACATCCACCTTGTCCATGATGAGGTGCACGTTGCCGGCCTGGTCGCGCACCGGGATGGGCGCCATGCCGCGCACGCCGACACCGATGGTGTAGATCTTCACGCCCATGGCTTTGGCGGCCTCGGCGGCGGCGATGGGCGAAATCTTGCCGGTGTTGTTCATGCCGTCGGTCAGCAGCACCACGATCTTCGATTTCGCGTTCGTGGTGCGCAGGCGATTGACGCTCGCGGCAATCGCCGAACCGATGGCGGTACCGTCGTCGTTCGCGGCGGCCGTGCTCACCCGCTCGAGATTCTGCTGCAGCCAATCATGATCGAGAGTGAGCGGGCTCACGAGGTAGGGAGCGGCGGCGAACGCGATCAGGCCGATGCGGTCGTTGGGGCGCTCCTCGATGAATTTGGACACCACCGATTTGACCACTTCGATGCGGTTCACGCGCTGGCCGTCGACTTGAAAGTCGAGCGCCTGCATGGAGCCGGACACATCGAGCGCGAGCACGATGTCGATGCCGTTGGCGGTGATCTCGGTGCGGCTGTGCGCGCGCTGCGGCCGCGCCAGGCCGACGATCATGAGGGCACCGGCGAGCACGGGAAACAGCCACAGCCAACCGGCGACGCGGGAGCGGGCCCTGCCGGCTACCTCGCGGGCAAGCCCGACGTCCGAGAATTCGATGGCGGCGACCGGACCGCGCCGTCCGCGCAAAAGCAACACCAGAGGCAGCAGCGCCAGCAGCCACAGCCATTCGGGTTGCAGGAAGCGAATCATGGAATCAAACCTGCGCTGCCGGCACGGGTTGCGGAGCCCGCGCAGGCGCCGGTGCGGCCACGGGCTTGGAGGTTTCGATCACGAAGCCGCGGGCGCTTTGGTGCAGCGACTCCATGATGCGCATCGACAGCCCGACGCCCGCGAATTTCGCCATGTCGCAGGCTTGCAGGAATTCCGCCAACAGATTGCGATGCGCGGCGAGCGCCGCATTCGAGGAGTCGAGCAAGTCGTGCAGAAATTCCTCGGTGGTGCGGTGAGTGGCGGTGATTTTCATCTGGGCTTCGATGTACTGGCGCACGACATCCGAGATCGCGATGGAGAACTCGCGCACCGTCGCGGGCTGCATGAGCGGGCGGATACCCTCGAGGCGCTGCAGCGCGATCTCGAAAAATTCCAGCAGTCGCGGCGCTGGCGGGCGCCGCGTGCGGCGCCACCCGAAGTAGCCGCCGATCGCGGCGAGCGCGGCAATGGCGATCCATGCCAGGAGCCGCCACAGGGGAAAGATGCTCTTCGGCCCGCGGATGTCGCGAATATCGTCGTCGGGAGCGGGTGCAGGCCCAGAAGCAGGCGCCGCCGCAGAACCGGAAGCCGATGGCGGCGCGGTTGGGAATACACGTGCCGGGGTACCGCCCGGCGAGTACACAGGTAACGGTGCGCGCGGAGGCGAAGGGGGAGAAAAAATCTCCGGCGTCGAGGGGACCAGTGTCACAGGCGCGGGAGCCGGGTCGGCGACAGCGGTCGACGCCGCGTCGGGCGCGGCCATCGCGGCGCAAGGCTGGATCCCGAAAATCACCGCCATGAGGGCTAAACCCAAGGCGGTGCTCGCGAGGGAGGCGCGGCTGCTGGCGCGCGGGTTCCGGCGGTTGCTCATACGCGCCTGCGTTCCCGGGTCTTGAAGAAGCGCTGCAGGGCCGGCATGTAGGGCGAATCGGTCTTGAGCTCCAGCGTGTCGACCCCCTCGGCGCGAAAATCGTTCACCAGCTTGCGCGCCCGTTCTACCGCCAATTCGCCGAAGCGTTTGCGAATTCCCGGATCGGCGGTGTCGAGCTCGATGATCTCCCCGCTTTCCGCATCCTCCAAAGCGAGCACGCCGACATTGGGCAGTTCCTTCTCGCGCGGGTCGGCGACCTGCACGGCGATGAGATCGTGGCGCCGGTTGGTCTGGCGCATGGCGCGGCGCAACTCCGCGCGGGTGGCGGCCGGATCTTTTGACGGCGATTGAAAATCGGAAATCAGGAACACGATGGCGCGCCGATGCAGCACGTGGCTGGCCACATCGAGCGCCTTCACGCTGTCCGTGCCCCGGCCTTCGGGCGTGTGGTAGAGAATGTCGCGCACCACGCGCAGCACGTGCCGGCGGCCCTTCTTGGGCGGCAGGTAGCGTTCGATGCGATCGGTGTAGAGCAAGAGGCCGACCTTGTCGCTGTTGCGGATCGCCGAAAAGGCCAGGACGCTGGCGAGCTCGGCGGCGAGATCGCGTTTGCTCAAAGCAGCAGAGCCAAAATTTCCCGAGGCGCTGATGTCCACCATGAGAAGAATCGTCAGCTCGCGCTCCTCGGTGAATTTCTTGACGAAGGGGCGGCCGGCGCGCGCGGTGACGTTCCAATCGATGGTGCGCACTTCGTCGCCGGGGCTGTACTCACGCACCTCGTCGAAATCCATGCCGCGGCCCTTGAACACCGAATGGTATTCGCCAGCCAGGCTGTCGTTGACCATGCGGCGGGTGCGGATTTCGAGCTGCCGCATGCCGCTCATGATGGCTTTGGTGGATTTGCTGGTGTCAGCAGGCATGGGCGTCAGGGAACGGGCAGGGCGTCGAGAATCTTATGTACCACGTCCTCGGAGCTGATGTTCTCGGCCTCTGCTTCGTACGTCACGGTCACCCGGTGGCGCAGCACATCCAAGGCGATGGTCTTCACGTCCTGCGGGGTCACATAGTGGCGGCCGTTGAGAAACGCGATGGCGCGCGCGGCGAGCGTCAAGTTGATGGTGGCCCGGGGCGAGGCGCCGGTTTGGATGAACCCCTCGATGTTCAGCGCCTTGGCCACCGGCGGACGCGTCGCCAAAACCAAGTCCACGATGTAGTTCCTGATCTTGTCGTCCACATAAAGCGTGTTGACCACATGGCGCGCGTTCAGAATCTGCTGGGCTGTCACCACCGGGCGCACGCTGGGCAGCGCCTCCGAGGTGGCCATGGCGTCCAGAATGGCGCGCTCTTCGGCGCGATTCGGATAGTCGACCAGGACCTTCATCATGAAGCGGTCGATCTGCGCCTCGGGCAAGGGGTAGGTGCCTTCCTGTTCCAGCGGGTTCTGCGTCGCCAGCACCAGAAAGGGGCTCGGCAAGGGGTAGGTCTCGTCGCCAATGGTCACCTGGCGCTCCTGCATGGCCTCCAAGAGCGCGCTCTGCACCTTCGCCGGCGCGCGATTGATCTCGTCCGCCAGAATGAGATTGCTGAAGATGGGTCCGTGCTTGGTGCGAAAGGCGCCGTCCTGGGGGTTGTAGATCATGGTGCCGACGATGTCGGCCGGCAGCATGTCGGGCGTGAATTGCAGCCGCTTGAAGCGCACGGCCACCGCGGCGGCCAAGGTTTTCAGCGCCAAGGTCTTGGCGAGGCCCGGCACCCCTTCCAGCAGCACATGGCCGTTGGTGAGGAGGGCGACCAATAACCGGTCCAATAGATGCTTCTGGCCCACGATCACGCGCGCCATCTCGGCTTGCAGCGGCGCGATCCAGGTCGAATTCGCCAGCACGGTCTCCCGGGCGGCGCGCAGGCCTTCGTCGGCGTCCATGCCCAAGGGGCGCGGCTCGTGAATCACCGCAGGTTTCTGAATCATCAACACTTTCCTCTTGAATTGGTTGGGCCGTCGCCGGGGTGATGGCGATTCCCTTTGAGTTTAAGGGTCGCCGGAGGTTCCCGAGAGCTTGTGTAAGAGGCTCCTTAGGCGGCTCCGGGAATTGAACTTATGACGGCGCGGCGGCCGGCCTCTTCTACCGCCCGACGTCCTTGTTCGGGTTGATCAGGTACTTGTGCCCGGTCGCGCTTTTACTGTAGTCAGCGATGGCCTTCAGGTCCAGTGCTTCGAGCAGCGACAGCTCACCGGCATAGCGGCTGGCAAAGGTGGTCTTGAGCTCCGCAGCGACCCGCTCTTTGAGCTTTTGGGTGCCCGCGGGCCCGAGCTTCTGTAGGAAGGGCGTGACCAGCCAGCCGCCCACGCCCCAAGCCATGCCGAAATTGCGGTTGAGCTCGATCGGGCCCACCCCCAAGCCGCCGTAGACATACACCTGTTTGTGCGTGGAGGTGCCGTAGCGGCTGTACTGAGCGGCCTTGGCAATCAGGGCCGCCTCCATGCACATGAGAATCTGCCCCGCGAGCTTGCCGCCGCCGATGGCATCGAAGGCCAGGGTGGCACCCGTGGCCGTCAGCGCCTCGATGAGATCCTTTACGAATGTGGGCGAGCCGGAATTGCACACATGCGCGGCACCGATTCCCCGCAGGATCTCGGCCTGGGCCTCGCCGCGGACGATGTTCACCAGGGCAATGCCGTCTTGGATGCAGATCCGGTTCAGCATTTGCCCTAAGTTGGAGGCGGCGGCGGTGTGCACCAGGGCTTTATGGCCCTCGAGCCGCAGGGTCTCCACCATACCGAGCGCGGTCAGGGGGTTGACGAAGGACGATGCGCCCTCGACCGCCGTTGCGCCCGGCGGCAGCACCAGGCATTGCTCCACGGCAACGCAGCGATATTGAGAGTACATGGCGCCGCCGAGAGCCGCAACGGTCTTGCCGGACAGTGCCTGCGCCGCCGCGGACGGTCCCGCCTCGACCACCAGGCCGGCACCCTCGTTCCCCACCGGCATGGACACGCCGAAACGCGCCGCCATGCCCCGAAGCGCGCCATCCGGAACGCGCGCCGTGATCACGGGATCGTCGGGGGTGCCGCGGCGGCGCGCCGCCCCCC
>JBARBX010000244.1:0-1913 GCA_049793535.1 Steroidobacteraceae bacterium
GCCTACAAGCACGTGCCGATCGTAGAGCAAAATGTCATAGAAGGCATTTACAACAACGTGATTGCGACTTGGTATACCGCCGAAGCGGCGCATGAAACCGAAGTCGACACCTTTGTCCTGGTATCGACCGACAAGGCGGTCAACCCCACCAACGTCATGGGTGCCACCAAGCGATTCGCGGAAATCGTATTGCAAGGTCTGCATCGGCGCGGCAGCAAAACCAGGTTTTGCATGGTGCGTTTCGGCAATGTCCTGGCCTCCTCGGGTTCGGTTGTACCGTTGTTCAATGAACAGATCAAAGCCGGTGGGCCGGTCACGGTGACGCACCCGGAGGTCATCCGCTATTTCATGACCATCCCCGAGGCGGCACAGCTGGTGATTCAGGCGGGTTCCATGGCCGAGGGGGGCGATGTGTTCGTGCTCGACATGGGCAAACCCGTCCGGATCGGCGATCTGGCGCGGCGGATGATCAATCTCATGGGATTGACGGTGCGCGACGACCAGCATCCGGACGGGGACATCGAGATTTCCTACACCGGTCTGCGTCCGGCTGAGAAGCTCTATGAGGAACTGTTGATCGGCAATAATGTTGCGGGCACGGAACACCCGATGATTCTGCGGGCTATCGAGCATTCCCTGCCCTGGGAGCGCGTGCAATTCTTGCTGGAGGAGATACTGGTGGCGATGAGCCGATTCGATTGCCATCGGGCGCTGCACCTCTTGGGCGAGGTCGTCGAGGAATACAAGCCGGTACCCGAACCCCACGATCTGGTGCTGTCGCGCCAGACATCCATGACCGTCGATGACCGCAAAGTCACCAGCCTCAAATCACGGCGCATTGTCAGAAGCGCCGGACCCACCGATACTGCCCATCCTTAGCGGGTACCCGCCCGTTTTCGGGGTGTGAGAGTGTCAAAGAGAAGCATTCTGGTTACCGGCGGTGCCGGCTACATCGGCAGTCATGTGGTGCGCCAATTGGGCGAGACCGCGGACAAGGTCGTCGTGCTCGATGATTTGAGCCGAGGCTTCAGGCAGGCGGTGACCGCGGGCGAACTCATTGTCGGCGACGCGGGCGACCATGCGCTGGTATCGCGGTTATTGGCGGAGTACCGGGTCGATACCGTCATGCATTTTGCCGCCTACACCATCGTGCCTGAATCCGTGGCCCGGCCCCTCAAGTACTACGGCAACAACACCTGCAATACCCGCTCCCTGATCGAGGCCTGTCTCGAGAATGGCGTCAAAAACTTCGTCTTTTCGTCCACCGCGGCGGTGTACGGCATACCGGATGAGGGCTATGCCGACGAGGAGTCACCCACCCGTCCCATCAATGCGTATGGCACCTCCAAGCTCATGAGCGAGTGGATCCTGCGCGATGTGTCGGCGGTGAGCGACTTTCGCTACGTGGCGCTGCGATATTTCAACGTGGCGGGATCGGATCCGGGCGGTAGGATCGGCCAATCGACCCAGGGAGCGACTCTGCTGACCAAGGTGGCCTGTGAGGCTATGGTCGGCAAGCGGCCGCACGTGGCAGTATTCGGCAGTGACTACCCGACCCCGGATGGGACGGGGATGCGGGACTATCTGCACGTGGAGGATCTCGCGGCCGCGCATTTGAACGCCCTCGATCATCTGCGCGGGGGCGGCCAGTCACTGACCTTGAACGTCGGCTACGGCCACGGGTATTCGGTGCGCGAAGTGCTGCGGATGGTGGAGACCGTCGGCGGGAAGCCCTTGGCGGTTCGGGAGGAGGGGCGCCGTGCGGGCGATCCGGCATACCTGGTCGCGCGTGCCGATCGTATCCGCCAAGAGTTGGGGTGGCGACCCCGCTACGACGACCTATATGCGATCGTGGCGCACTCGCTGGCATGGGAGCGAAAGCTGCTCGAGAACCCTTGGAGTTGAATTGCGAA
>JBARBX010000245.1:0-6877 GCA_049793535.1 Steroidobacteraceae bacterium
GGCTTTGTCCGCATCGGAGCCCTCAACCGCGGCCGGATCCGCGATACCCCAGTGCGCGGTCATGGGCTTTCCGGGCCATATCGGACACACTTCGCCGGCCGCGTTGTCGCAAACGGTGAAGATAAAATCGAGTGACGGCGCATCGGGCGTCGCGAACTCGTCCCAGCTCTTGCTGCGGAAGCCTTCAGACGGCAGATTCGTGCGTTTAAGAAGATCGATCGCCAGCGGATGGACCTGACCTTTCGGGAAGCTTCCGGCGCTAAAGGCGCGGAACCTACCTTTACCCCAGTGATTTAACAGCGACTCAGCCAAGATGCTGCGCGCCGAGTTGCCGGTGCATAAAAAAAGGACGTTGTAAGGACGCTCTGCGCTCATTTTGCGCAGCAGCTGGCGGGCTGGGCGCGCTGCGTGGGAACGCAGCATCCGGCAGCCGGCGCTTCGACCGGTACGGTAGATTCGCCGTGATTGAACACCGCAGTATCTTCGCCATACACCGGGATGCGGCCCAACGTATGGAAGGTCTCCCACGCGATACCCGTGGGATCGGTGACCCAGTATTTGTCCGACTTCGCGTAGCAGCAGGGCTGCTCATTCTCCTGCACCATGCGTGCATCGGCCGCCTCCAGTTGTGCGCGCATGCTCCGTAGCTCTTCATCGGATTCGACCTGGAAGCCTAAGTGATTGACACCCACCGGTTGACGATTCATCGAGATCGCAAAGTTCACCCTCGAGTCATCCAGCATCCATTTGGCATAGTCGGGCTGGGTCACGACCGGTTCGGCCCCAAAGAGAGTTCGGTAGAAGCGGATCGAGGCGGGAAGGTCTTTGACACTCACATGGACGTGCAGTCGTTTCATTGGTCACCTGTTGACGTTACAGTCGTTTGATCATGAAGGCGGAGCTCGCCGGACATAGGCTCGCGAACTCGCGCGTGGCATGACGATCAAGCCGCTTTGACGGCCCGTTTCGCCGATTTTGGCTGTCGCACCGGCGCACAACACTCGGCAGCACTCTCGGCACAGCAGTTATCGGTTAGATAGCCAACGAGCGACGTCATGGCCGTGAAGGCCGCCGAGTAGATGAGCTGCCGACCTTCGCGGCGCCGCGTAATGAGCCCGCCGCGCTGCAGATTCTGCAGATGGAAGGTCAACGATGAGGGCACGAGTCCCACTCGCTCGGCGATCCGGCCGGCGGGCAGCCCCGCAGGCCCCCGCTCAACCAACAGCCGGAAGACTCCCAAGCGATGCTCATGTGCCAATGCACCCAAGGCCTCTATCACGTCTTTCGCTTTCATGACCATACGATATTACGATTATTATCGTACTGTCAACGGCTGTTTCAGCCATCCCGCGCGCCCACCGCACAGCACTTGACGCCTCGCAAGAGGCGCGCCGCGGGTCAAGGCAGGGCGGTCGGATCCTGCGGTATCCAGGGCCATCACCCCCGCATTTCTCCACACGTGCCGAAAGCCGCGATTGAGATCGCGGATGATCGCAGGGTTGCCCAATTGCAGTCGGGTGCAACCCCACCCCGTTGGCGGCATTTTTATTGTTGAAATACAATAACTTGACCGCGGCCCTGGCGGGGACCGCGTCATCCGGGGATCGCCCGGGTTGCTCGGACTATCCTCTCCTGGTATAAAGCGCGGCTGTTCCACGTTTCCAAGTTCAAAGGTCACGCCATGTCGCGAGTCTGCCAGGTCACGGGCAAAGCCCCCAAAACGGGCAACACGGTTTCCCATGCGAACAATCGCAAGCGGCGCCGCTTCCTGCCTAATTTGCATACTCACCGCTTCTGGTCGGAAATCGAGAAACGTTTCCTGAGCCTGCGCGTGTCCACCCGCGGCCTACGCACCATCGAGAAGCGCGGCGTGGATGTGGTGGTTGCGGATCTGCGCGCCAAGGGCGTCAAGGTTTAAGGGGCGACAATGCGCGACAAGATCAAGTTGGTTTCTTCGGCCGGTACCGGTCATTACTACACGACCACGAAGAACAAGCGCCTGCATCCTGATAAATTGGAAACCAAGAAATTCGATCCCGTGGTACGCAAGCACGTCGCGTACAAAGAATCGAAGATCAAGTAGACCCGTCCGCCCGAGCCTCACACGCCCGAGCTCCCTGAAGTAGAAACGACGAGACGCGGCATCGCGCCCGCCCTGCTGGAGCGGCGCGTGCTCGAGGTGCTCGTGCGCGAGCGGCGCCTGCGCTGGCCGATTGCGGCCCATCTCGAATCCACCCTGCTCGGCCAAACCGTGCGCGGCATCGACCGGCGCGCCAAGTACATTCTGATCCGCTTCGACTCGGGCACGCTGATCCTGCATCTCGGCATGTCGGGCAGCCTGCGGCTGGTCAAGCACGGCACCGCACCCAAGGATCACGATCATTGGGACATCCGCGTCGACAGCGGCTGGGTCCTGCGGTTTCACGACCCACGGCGCTTCGGCAGCCTGCACTGGACCGACACCGATCCCAAGCTGCACCCGCTGCTCGCGCGTTTGGCGCCGGAGCCCTTGAGCTCCGCCTTCGACGGCGACTACCTGCACCGCGCAACCCGCAAGCGCAGCGTCGCCATCAAGCACTTCATCATGAATTCCCAGGTGGTCGTGGGGGTGGGCAACATCTACGCGAGCGAAGCCTTGTTTCGCGCGCGCGTTTCGCCGCGCCGCGCCGCCCGCCGCCTCACTCGCCCAGAGTCAAAGAAACTCGCGCAGTCCATCAAGGACGTGCTCGGCGAGGCAATCAAGATCGGCGGCACCACGCTTCGCGATTACGTCAACGCCGACGGCGCGCCCGGATATTTTCGCCAGAAATTATTCGTGTACGAGCGCGCGGGAGAGGCTTGCCGGGTGTGCCGGTCGCCCGTCAAGCAATTCGTCCAGGGACAGCGTTCGACCTACTGGTGTTCGACCTGTCAACGCTGAGCCATCGGGCTAACGGAAGGGATTGATGATCATGACGCCGTCTATCTGTCGTCCGTGGGTCATGTCTTCGGTATAGAGTTCGCGGCAGCCAAGCGCGCGCGCCGCGACGATGATGGCGCTATCCCAGTAGGAAAACCCGTGTGCCGCTTTGACCGCCAATGCCTCGGTCAAAATCGAGAGCGTGATCTCCTGCACCGTGAAACGGACCCAAGTTGCGATGAGCCCGGCGGCAATCTCGTGGGACAGCGGGTCAGGCCGGCTGGACCGCGTCGCTTGCACATAAAATTCCTGCTGCACCTGAACTGACAATGCCCCACCGTCGAGGTCGAGCAGCGCGATCGCTCGCTCGCGTTTGGGGCTTTCCGCCGGATCGCGGCTGATCGAATACAGGAGGACGTTGGTGTCAAGGAAGTGCAGGGCTTTCACGCGCCGCGGTCGTGCACGGAGTCGCGCGACAATCGGTCGGCAGCCCGGAAAGCCGTGATACGTTCACGAAGCGCGCGCTCCTCCCGTTTCAAGCGCTCATCTGTTGCCTCCCCTGAGCCGAGATCGAGGAGATAGTGCTTCACGAGGGCGGATACTGAGGTATCTCGCTGCGCCGCTACCGTGCGGGCGCGCCGATACGTCTCGTCATCGAGTGATACTGTGATGTTCTTCACGTTCTCACAGTAACACGTGCCCACACTTCGGTCAATACACGAGGCCGACGCCCTCGCCGCGCGGATCGGACGCCGCCGCCACTTTGCCGCTGGCGAAATCCCAGGTGATGACCTGCATGTTGCCCCATCGCCGACCCGACACCTTGAGCGTGTGTCCCATGGCGGAAAGCTCTTGGATCTCGGTGTCGGTCAGCGCACCCGCTTCATAATCGATCACGTCCGGCAGGTATTGATGGTGGTAGCGCGGATAGTTCACGATATCCGCGGCGCTCATCCCGTCCAGATAGTTGAGCGTACCCAGGAGCACCATGCTGATGATGAGGCTGCCGCCGGGCGAGCCCTCGATCATCAGGCCCTTCGACGTCTCGACGAAGGTGGGCGACATGCTGGACAGCGGGCGCTTGTTCGGCGCAATGGCGTTGGCGGCGGCGCCCACCAGTCCGAATACGTTGGGCCTGCCGGGTTTGGTCGAGAAATCGTCCATGGTGTTGTTGAGCAGCACGCCCGTCTTCGGCGGGATGTAGCCCGTGCCGAAGAAGAGATTGACCGAGATCGTGGCGGCGACCCGATTGCCCGCGGCATCCAGCACCGAGAAATGCGTGGTGTGCATGCCGACCGACTCCGATTCGATGCCCGGCAGCATGTCGGACGGCATGGCCTTGTCGGTGCGAATGCTGCTGCGCTGTCCGGCCGCGTAGTCCTTGCTGGTGAGCTGCGCCAGCGGCATTTTGACGAAGTCGGGATCCCCCAGATAAATCGCGCGGTCGCGATAGGCACGGCGCATGGCTTCTACCACCAAGTGCTTTTGGGTGGCGGAATCGTACCGGGGCAGATCGAAGCCGGACAGGATGTTGAGCGCGTCCAGCACGGCGATGCCGCCCGAGGAGGGTGGCGAGGCCGACACGATGCGCGCGCCATGGTATTCGCCGACCAGGGGTTTGCGTTCGACAACGCGGTAATTCGCGAGATCCTTCAGGGTCCAAATGCCGCCGTCCGCGCGCACTCCCGCCACGAGTTCGTCCGCAATGCGGCCCCCGTAGAACCCTTGCGCGCCCTCGTTCGCGATGGCCTCCAGAGTATTGGCCAGATCCGGCTGCTTGATGAGGGCACCCACCTCCGGTACGTTGCCGTCCGCGGTCAAGAAGATCTTGGCCGCGTCGGGAGCGCGCAGCAGCACCTGCCGCTTGTAGCGAATGCCCCCTTGCAGGCGCGCATACAGCGGAAAGCCGTCCCGTGCCAGACGAATCGCGGGTTGCAGGTCTTGCTTCAAGGGCAGCTTGCCGTACTTGCGCGCCAAGTACTCGAACGCGGCGGGCTCGCCCGGAATTCCCGAGGCCAGCGACCCTGCAATCGACGCGTTCTCGATCTCATTGCCGGCCTTGTCCAGATACATGTCGCGTGACGCGGCGCCCGGTGCCTTCTCGCGCGCGTCGATCATGGTCTCGTAGCCGTCGGCCTGCCGGTGCAACAAATAGAAGCCGCCGCCTCCCAGGCCTGAACTGGTGGGTTCGACCACCGCGAGTGCCGCCGACACCGCCACCGCCGCGTCGAAGGCATTGCCCCCCGCCGCCAAAATAGCCTGGCCCGCCTGGCTCGCGAGCGGATATGCGCTGGCGATGGCCGCCTTGTGCGGGGCCGCGGCATCAAAGCCAAGCGCCGCCCGCGGCACGCCGCTGATCGCGACGAGGAGCGCAGTGAGCGAGAACAGGGAGCCGAAGTATCGCCTCGGACGTCGCGGTGCGAATCCTTTAATCAAAGCTTGCGGTGCCGCTTCAATTCGATTTCCACGATGGGATGCACGAACTCCGAGACATTCCCGCCCAGCACCGCAATCTCGCGAACCAGGGTGGAGGAAATGAAGGTGTATTGTTCTTGCGGGGTCATGAACACCGATTCTATCTCGGGAGTAAGGTGCCGGCTCATATTGGCCAATTGAAATTCGAATTCAAAATCCGACACGGCGCGCAGGCCCCGCACGATCACGGACAGGCCGTTCTGCCGCGCGAAATCGACCGTGAGTCCCGCATAACCCATGACCTCGACATTGGGCACGTCGGCCAGCACCCGCCGCGCCATGTCGACCCGTTCTTCCAAGGTGAACATGGGAGCCTTGTTCGGATTGGCGGCGATGGCCACCACCAGTCGATCGAAAATGCTGGCCGCCCGCCGGACCAGGTCAATGTGGCCGTTGGTGATCGGATCGAAGGTACCCGGATAGACAGCGGTTCTTTTATGCATTGGATGTCGATTCGCGCGAACTAACGCGTGCCAGATGATACCCCACCTCACCCGCCGACTTCGATTTGAGCAGTTCCCAGCGGGGTGGCAGAGCCGGCGCTCCCGAGGTTTTTTCGTTTTCCAGGTACACGAGGCCGCCGGTGGCGACCCAGTTGCCCGAATCCAGCAGAGGCACATATTCCGCCAGGGCATTGCGCCCGAAGGGCGGATCCAAGAACACGATGTCGAAGGGGGTCGCGGGGGCTCGCAGGAATCGCGTCGCGCCCATTTCCGTCACTCGTCCGGCGCGCGTAGCCCCGAAGCGGGCCAGTTGCTCCTGCAGGGCGCGCGAGGCGGCGACCGCCTGCTCGACGAAGACCACCTCCTTCGCGCCTCGGGACAGCGCCTCGAGGCCGAGCGCGCCGGAACCGGCAAATAAATCCAGACAGCGCGCACCCGCGACCTCGTGCTGCAGCCAATTGAACAAGGTCTCACGCACCCGATCGGGGGTGGGCCGAAGGCCCGGAATATCCGGAAAGCTGATGCGCCGGCCGCGCCAGCCGCCGCCGATGATTCGCACCGAATTGCGGCCGCCCGCGGCAGGCGATTCCGGTTTGGGAGTAGTCACTCCCGCTATGATACCTGCCAATGACAAACGATACCGACCCCTCCCGGCCCTTGGGGTTTTTCAAGCGCCTGCGAGCCAAGCTGAACCAAGGTCCGGCCTGGCTCACGGCCGATCTCGCCGAACTTCTGCCGGGGCGCAAGATCGATGCGGGCATCCTCGATGAGCTCGAGACCCGCCTCATCACCGCGGATGTGGGCGCCGAGGCCACCCGCCGGATACTGGAGGAGCTGCGCAAGCGCGTCGACCGCCAGGAGTTGAGCGACGTGGATGCGCTGCTGAAAGCCCTGCACGAGGCCATGATCGATATCTTGAAACCCGTGGAAAAGCCGCTCGCCATCGATCCGACCATCAGGCCCTACGTGATTCTGGTGGTCGGAATCAACGGCGCCGGCAAGACCACGACCATCGGCAAACTGGCGCGCCGGCTGCTCGCGCAAGGGCACAGCGTCATGC
>JBARBX010000246.1:0-2280 GCA_049793535.1 Steroidobacteraceae bacterium
GAAGAGACCGCTGCGCTCTGCGATGCGATCGAGGCGACCATCCGCGACGTGATCCCCAAGGATCAGGTGAGTTCGATCGTCGACAACTTGGGGTTGCCGTACAGCGGCATTAATCTGGCCTACAGCACCTCGGCGCCGGTGGGCCCAGGCGATGCCGACATATTCGTCAATTTGAGCGAAGGGCACCGGCCGACCGCCGGCTACGTGCGCACGTTGCGCGCGCGGCTCGCGGCCGAATATCCCTCGACCACGTTCGCGTTCCTGCCGGCGGATATGATCACCCAGATATTGAACTTCGGCCTCCCCTCGCCCATCGACGTGCAGATCGTCGGTTTCAACGTGCCGGCCAACCGCGCCTTCGCAAACTCCCTGCTGCAGAAGTTGCACGCCGTACCGGGCGCGGTCGATCTACACATTCACCAATCGGGTGACTATCCGCAATTCAATGTCGATGTCGACCGCACCAAGGCGCAGCTCGTCGGACTGACGGAACAGTCCGTGGCCGGCAACATGCTCGTCTCCTTGTCCGGCAGCTTCCAGACGGCGCCCTCCTTCTGGGTGGATCCGAAGAGCGGCACGCAGTACCAAGTGGCCACGCAAACTCCGCAATTTCGCCTCGAGAGTCTCAACGACCTCGGCAACACACCCTTGAGCGGCGGCATCGGCGGCTCCTCGCAGATACTGTCGAACCTCGCCAAAATACAGCGCAGCGTCGGCCCCGCGGTCGTGAGCCACTACAACGCGACCCCCGCGATCGACATTTATGGGTCGGTGCAGGGACTGGACTTGGGGTACGTGTCGGCCCAGATGAACAAGATCATCGCCGAGGCGCAGAAGGATCTGCCGAAGGGTTCGCACGTGGTGCTGCGCGGCCAGACTCAGACCATGAAGGCTTCGTTCAACGGCTTGCTGTTCGGCTTGGTCGGGGCAATCGTGTTGGTGTATATGCTGCTGGTGGTGAACTTCCAGGCCTTGCTCGACCCGTTCATCATCATTACGGCCCTGCCCGCCGCGCTCGCCGGCATCGTCTGGATGCTGTTCCTGACGCATACCACGGTCAGCGTTCCGGCCCTGACCGGCGCCATCATGTGCATGGGCGTGGCGACCGCGAACAGCGTGCTGGTCGTGAGTTTCGCGCGCGAACGCATGAATGAAGGCGACAATGCCTTCGAGGCGGCCCTGCAGGCGGGCTTTACGCGACTGCGGCCGGTGCTCATGACGGCGCTGGCCATGATCATCGGAATGATCCCAATGGCGCTCGGGCTGGGAGACGGCGGCGAGCAGAATGCCCCCTTGGGGCGGGCGGTCATCGGCGGACTGCTGTTCGCCACGGTCGCCACCCTCTTCTTCGTGCCCACCGTGTTCTCGATCATCCACGGGCGCGCCGCGTTGCACCCGATTCACTCCGCGGAGAATTCCCATGCCTGAGCAAGCCACCGACACCAGGACCCGGCACTTGCGGCTCAAGGTGCGTCGCTATTCGCTGATATTGCTCCTCGTCGCACTCGCCTTAGGGCTATGGGGCGAGGTCAGCCGGGTGCTGGCGCGCAGCGCGCTGCGCAAGGAGACCGCGGAGGCCGCCGTGCTCACGGTGATCACGACGGCACCCTTACGCGCGACGCTCGGGGAGGAACTGGTGCTTCCAGGCAGCGTGCAGGCGTACACCGAGTCGCCCATCTATGCCCGTACCAGCGGCTATCTCAAGGAATGGCGCGTCGACATCGGGTCGCAGGTGACCAAGGGCGATCTTTTGGCCGAAATCGAGACGCCCGAGGTCGACCAGCAGTACTCCCAAGCGCAGGCGGATCTGGCCACCGCGCACGCCAACGAGGCGCTGGCCGACAGCACCAATGTGCGTTGGCAGGGATTGCTCGCCACTGAGTCAGTCTCCAAACAGGACGCCGATGAGAAGGCGGGCGATGCCGCCGCCAAGAAGGCCGCGGCCGAATCGGCGGCCGCGAATGTGTCGCGATTGCGCGAACTCGAGTCGTTCAAGCGGGTGGTGGCCCCTTTCAGCGGCGTCATTACCGCCCGCAACACCGACATCGGCGCACTGATCAATGCGGGCCAAAGCGCCGGAGCCGAACTGTTCCGCATCGCCGATACGCATAAGCTGCGCGTCTATGTTCAAGTTCCGGAAAGCTACGCCGCCGTCACGGGCCCGGGTCTCGAGGCCGAACTGCATTTTGCGGAGCAGCCGCACAAAACTTTCGCCGCGAAGACCGTGCGCACCTCGAATGCCCTGGACCCCACCTTGAGGACCTTGCAGGTGGAGCTCGA
>JBARBX010000247.1:0-2633 GCA_049793535.1 Steroidobacteraceae bacterium
GAATTCGGCGCAGGATCGACTCTGACGGTCACCCATACCGGCCTCCCGGGCACGCCGGATCTCCTCTGTATCGTGCGGCTGTTCCGCGATCAATCTTGGGGGGAACTTGAAGTCAAGGTGCAGAACGCCACGAACCAGGCGATCTCCGTGCAGGCGATTCGCGCCGTTCATGCAACCGACGCTCCATTCATCAGCCTGAATGGGCCGGTTTCCGCCGACCGCATCTTGTCCGATAGTTATAGCGAGGACAGACCCCAGCTCGCGATTCGCGAGCTGGGCGATACGCCGAAGGGCATGCACCGCGCCGTGGGAAGCCAGCTCATTTATAACCGACGCAGCGGCGAAAGCCTGTTCTTCGGGGCGCTGACCTCGGATAAGCTGCTGACGATTTTTCATTTGAAAGAGCAAACGGCAGGCGCTCACACCTCCATCCTGTCTTACGAAGCCGTGGCAACCGGCACCACGGAAATCCTGAAGGGCGAGTCGCTGAAAGATTCACCGGCTTCCGAACAGGTGAATTTGAGCCTGTCCGTCAAATCCGGCGACAGCTTGTCGTCCGAGCGTTTGATGTTCGCCGTGGGCTCCGACTACCATGCGCAGCTCGAGCAGTACGGACGGGCCGTGGGGCTGCTGCACAAGGCTCGGGTCAGCGCCGCGACGCCGATCGGGTGGTGGAGTTGGACCGCTTACTACTTTGGGCTCAATCAGGGAACCGCCGCGACGAACGCGTACTGGCTCTCCGAAAACCTGAAGCAGATGGGGTACACCTACTATCAGATCGACGAGGGATACCAATACGCGCGCGGCGAATACACCACTGCCGACGCCAATCTCTTCCCTCTCGGAATTGCGTACATCGCGGATTTGGTGCGTCACACTGGGCTGACATTCGGATTGTGGACCGCTCCCTTCGAGGTATCGGAGCGTGCATGGGTGTTTCAGAACCACAAGGAGTGGCTGCTGCACAACGCCGCCGGTGAGCTCATTCACATCGGCTACGTCACCGACAAGCATGACTCTTTGTACGTTCTGGACACGACCAACCCCGGCGCCCAGAACTACTTGCGGGAGACTTACACCACGCTTCACAACTGGGGCTTGCGCTTCGTCAAAATGGATTTCATGGATGACACGGCCGTCGAAGGTTCCTACTACCGTCCCAATACCAGCGCACTCGAAGCCCAACGGATAGGCTTGAAAATCATACGCGACGCCGTCGGCGAAGACGTGGTGCTCGACAAGGACGGCAGCCCCATGCTGAACCCCGTCGGGATCGTCGATGCGGGCCGTATCTCTCAGGACACGGGACACAGCTTCGATGCCAGCCGAGACGCCGCGTCGGGCATTGCCGCTCGCTACTACATGAATCGTAATTTCTTCATCGCCGACCCCGACGCTTTCACGGTCTCCACCCAGACCGTCGATGATCAGTCCTGGCATGGCGGCCAGCGTCCGCTCACGCTCGATGAGGCCAAGGTGTCCATCGCCTTAGCCGCCGTTTCAGGCGGCATGTTCGAGCTGGGAGATGACCTGCCGACTCTGGGCTCTTCCGCGGAACGGCTGGCGCTGGCAAAAAACACGGATCTCATCGAGATGGCCCGTCTCGGGCGGTCGTCCACTCCGATCGATTTGATGACCTATGAAACCGGCGACCGACAGCCGAGCATCTTTCTGCTGAAGGAAAATGCGCGCCAGTCCGTTCTCACGGTTTTCAATTGGTCGGATGGCGAGCGTACTCGCGCCATCAATCTTAAGAGCATGGGACTCAAGGACCCGGCCCAGTATCAAATCGTGGACGTCTTCGGAGACCCCGATTGCTGCGCCGGCTCTGCGAACGCCCTCACGCTGGTCCAAAAAGCTCACTCGGTCCGGGTACTCAAGCTGATCGACAATACGGCGCCGGCTCTGCAGCCGCCATTTGAGATCCGGTTGGCCAACGGCGCAAAGGCGGGAGAGACCCTGGCCTTGAGCGCGATTCCCTCGTCCACGGAGGCACCCGTGCTCACCTGTCACTGGGACTTCGGCGATGGCTCGAGCGCGGACGGACTTAAGGTTCAGCACGCCTATACTCACGCGGGTGAATACGACGTGCAAGTCACCGTGACGGGTTTGGGCGGCATCGCAAATCGCAAGGCTTCCAAGGTCTCGATTAGCGGCGAAGTCCCCACGAGGTTCGAGCCGCAAGCCAAGCGGCGCACCCCGACGGTCCACTAGGACGAACCCTCCGCCGAGTACTCCCGAGATCACATGAATAGAGTGAACAGGCGGGAATTCCTCAGGACCGTTGCGGCGGCGGGCGTCGAACTCACGCTCGCGGGATCGGCGCTCGCAGAGGCAACCTCACCGCGGGCCCGCCCCTCGACACGCAAGAAGGTGGTCGTGGCCGGCGCCGGAATCTCCGGCCTGTGCTGTGCATACGAACTGATGCGCCGCGGCCATGAAGTCGTGGTGCTCGCAGCCAGCGGCAGGCATGGCGGACCTGTGTTCACCGGGCGCGACGGCCTGTCGGACGGCCTGTACGCGGACTTCGGCGCGGATCACATCACGCGGCCGGGTTATGAGACATTTTTCGACTACATCGCCGAGTTCAGTCTCAGCGTGATTCCCTATCCTCACGCGGAAGGCTCCACGGC
>JBARBX010000248.1:0-6408 GCA_049793535.1 Steroidobacteraceae bacterium
AAGTAGCAGAAATTTCGATCGGAAAGGGCGATATATCCCCTTGCCGCAACCACAGGGCTCGCGGCTGGAACTCGGATTCGCGAACACTCATTAACAATGACCATGGTCGCCCAACAACAACCCAATGCCAGGCGCAGTCTCGACAGTGCTGAAGATCGATACTCCAAATCCGCGAGCCACTCCTCCTCCAGCCTTGAGGATAAGAATTCCGGCGCTCGGCGGGCCGCGTGGTGAATCAACCAGTGAGACACACTGTCCATCTCGGATTCCGTCCATAGCTCGTTACGCTGGCTCATGCGAGTACTCCTCGGTTAAAGCTTGCGAACACTTCGCTGGCACGTCTTAAGCCCGTGGAAGTCAGTCGATAAAGCCGACGCCGCGGGCGTCCCACGCTCGAGGGATCAACGGATTCCCACTGGCTGACAAACCAGCCCGCAGATTCGAGGCGAAGAAGGATCGGATACAGGGTTCCCGAGGCGATCCCGCAGCGTTGGTGCACTTCCGCGCCCGCCAACTGCGCCGACGGATTTTCCAAGAAAGCTTCCAACACTCGCAGCGTCTGCAGCGACATCCGGACGTTAGTGTCTTTCTTACCCATAGTAGAAAGTCTACATAGGGTATAAGATGAATGCAAGTTGACCGCGAGGGAGCTGCATCGCTCGGGCATATGTTAAGTCAGTGATGGGTCACAAACTCAAAGGAGAGCACCACCATGGCCATGGCCGTCAGCAGTACAGAAGGCAAGTCCTACTCCGACATCAACATGACCCCGTTGATCGACGTGATGTTGGTGTTGTTGATCATTTTCATCATCACGATTCCGAGCCAGACCCATGCGGTGAAGATCGACAACCCATCACACAACCAGCCGCCACCGACCACGCCTCCCAAAGTGATCGACTTGTCGATTGATTTCGACGGCACATTGCAGTGGAACAAGAGAACGGTAGATCGCACCACGATGCAGAGCTATGTCAGTCAAGAGGCAGCCAAGAATCCGCAGCCCGAAGTGCACATCGCGGTCGACAAATTCTCAAAGTACGAAATCGTCGCGCAGACCTTGGCGGACTTACAGCACCGGGGTCTGAAGAAGGTCGGGTTCGTCAACAACGATTTCTTCTAGACTGTCCCGACGCGGTTACAAGCGCGGACCAATTTTTCGAGTGCGATATCGGCGAGCAGGCGTAGCCGTATGGGCGGGCGGCTCATGGCCGGTAACATGGTTCACGAACGACCCACCCTGCCAGCTCACGGTCGGCAGCACCACGCAAACACTGTCGGGAAACTCTGGGACGACTACCGTCACGCAGGCCGCGCCGGGACAGTGCCTGCCCGGACTAGATCGAGAAAATGCTAAGTCTCAGCAAACGGATCAAACACCTTGATTCCCGGTCTCTGAAAATCCTTCACGTTCCCCGTAGCGATAGTGAGGTTATGGCGGCGCGCGATGGCGGC
This sequence comes from Steroidobacteraceae bacterium, assembly GCA_049793535.1. Taxonomy (GTDB): domain Bacteria; phylum Pseudomonadota; class Gammaproteobacteria; order Steroidobacterales; family Steroidobacteraceae; genus Bog-1198. Next base: position 1,456 of record JBARBX010000248.1, read on the forward strand.
GATATAGCTGTCTTCAACGGGCATAGGCTTGCCGGTTGTCTGTAGCTGATATTGCAGATCCGCCCACACGTGAGCAACCGAGACATTGAATCCGAGAATTCGGCCATGCATCGCCTCGACCAGCGCCGTTAACCACTTCTGCAACGCCACTCGCTGCTTTCCGCGCTTGGTTCGCACCCAAAACGCCAATTGAGCAATGACGATCGAACTGGTGTAGCACTGGTGTTGATGCTTCTCGATCCACGTGATGACACGTGCGTCACCAATTTTCTTCGCGGGTTGGCTTAGGACGTCCGAATCGAGCAGCCAGCTCATAGTTTGAGAGGTTTAGGGTACTCGCGACGCCGCGGCGGAAGATCGTCCATCTTCACCGGGCAGCCCTTGAGTACGTTCAGCCAATCCGCCTTCTTGGCTATGCGGCGGAAAACCACGGCGTCTTCCTCGGAGTCGAACTCCGCTTGGAAATGATCGCCGGGTTGAGCGGGAACGAGGCTCGCCGGCAACGTCAGGCGGCGCTTAGCATCGAGGGTTAGTATCATGGTGGGATTATCCCACCTAGCCTGCCAATGTCAACTAACTGAGTAGCCGCTGCTAAATCACCGGAATCGAGTTAACCGGGGCACAAAACGGGCACACGATTTTGGTTATGCGAAGGCCGCTCTGTCACCGTAACCGGTCCCTTAGCGATTAGAGGTCAACAGCATGATGGGATTCTGGGTCTTTTGCCTCTGCGAAATGTCGGTTGAGCTGAGAAGAGCAATTGGCACCACGAAGCACAACAGAGCGGTACTGGTTCCCGCAAAATTCCCGCAAACAAATCAACCACCGATGCGGGCTCATGACTGTAGCGGCTCGGGTCAAATCGTCAAAGAGGCCGTGCATTGACCCGGACCGAAGAACGCGAGTTCGTGTTGGCCAACTCGACCTCGGCATTATGATGTTATGCCGCCAGTGCCTTCAACACAGCTTGGGGGTTGTTCTTAATGGCCCTCAAGAGCGCCTGCGCCGGCCCCGTCGGCTCTCGCCGCCCCTGCTCCCAATTGCGCAGCGTTCCCACGTCAACGCGGAGAAGCTTTGCGAATTTCGGCTGGCTCAAGCCCGTGATGGCACGAATCTCCTTGACCTTCGCGGCATCCACATAGAACTCGCGCGAGGGTGCCCGCACTCCACGCACGATCTCGTCCATCTGGCCCATACTTTCTACCAGTCGCTTGAAGAGTCTCTTATCCAATGTCACCACTCCGCGTTGATTTTCCGTAATACCGTCTTTTCTTTGGGCGTCAGATCGTCTTTTATTCCCTTCCGGTAAATCAGAATCATCCGAATTTGCGACTGCGCGTCGACGTGGTAATAGATCACACGAGTCCCGCCTCTCTTGCCTCTTCCCGCCACCGCCCACCGAATCTTCCGCAAACCGCCCGTGCCGGCGATGACGGCGCCGGCGTTCGGCTGCGCGACGAGATGCAGCTGTAGAGCTGCATATTCTTCGTCGTCGAGTAACGCACAAACGTCAGCCGTAAATATCGGGGTTTCTATAAAAACCATGTTCAACTATACACCAATGACTTAGTATACGTCAATGACGCATGACATATCCCGGTCCGCTCAGCATGTAACTGTTCTTATAGAATCCCACCATTCATTGCGTATCCCTCATTTTCCCTCGCATGGCACAAAAACCGGCACACGGTCGATGTAACAAGGTTTGCGAGTCGAATTTCCGCGCAAACGCGATTGATATTGGACCTGAGTTTCGGGCGCGCGTAAGCAATATTCCCGCGCAATCGACTCAATTCACATGTCCCTTTATCGTCGACCGAAATCTCCGTATTGGTGGACCCGGTTCCAACTCGATGGCACCGAAGTCCGTCTTTCAACTGGCACTAGAAATCGACGCGAAGCAGAAGAATTTGAAACTGTGGCCCGCACGCGTGCGTGGCGGCAGGCTCGCCTCGGCGAGAGACCGCCGTTTCTTTGGACGGAAGCGGCCGCTCGCTGGCTCACTGAAACTCGCAAGCGTTCTAAGGCTCGGGATGTGTCCATTCTCGCCTGGTTCAATCGGCACCTAAATGTGTACGACGTTCAAGCGATCACGCGGGACGTTGTGGAGAACCTTCGCACCCTAAAGGCAGCAGAGACCAGCGAATCCACCACCGATCGCCACATGGCCCTACTCCGTTCCATACTGAACAAGTGCGTATCTGACTGGGAGGTTCTCGAATCTGCGCCAAAGGTATCCATGTATCGCCCAACACGCGGGGAACCAAGATGGCTAACGCATTCTGAGTTCGCACGGCTCGAGCAGGAGTTGCCAGAGCACCTCAGGGCGGCTGCAAAATTTGCCGTGTTGACGGGACTTAGAATGCGGGCGATGTTGTCGTTGACCTGGAGGCAAGTGGATCTTACGAAGAAACGCGCTTGGGTGATGAGCAGTGAGATGAAGGCTGGTCATTCGCTCGGTGTGCCGCTCTCTCCGGAGGCAATTCGAGTCTTGAAGGCACTTCCCAAGAATGGCGACTACCTTTTTCAATGGCACGGCGAGCGAATTGACGACTGCAACACGTTAGCGTTTCAAAAAGCCGTAAAGGCGGCGCAAGTGGATCCCCTTCGCTGGCACGACCTTCGCCATACCTGAGCCTCCTGGGGCAGTGCAAGGCGGCGTCACCCTCCATGAACTCATGTTGCTGGGAGGCTGACGAAGCTTTTCGATGGTGTTGAGATATGCGCACTTTGCGCCAGATCACTTGAGGATGGCGGCGGCCAAGGTGAAATTGGGTACCCGCACAATAACCGGCACAGTGAGATTTGCCGATTCCGCGAAGCGCAAAAAAACCTAGAAATATGGTGGTGAGAGAGGGACTCGAACCCTCGACCTCGGCATTATGAGTGCCACGCTCTAACCAGCTGAGCTACCTCACCATCTTTTCTAACACCTTCCATCGCTTCGGCCTTGCACCAAAGAGCGGCGGATTCTGCGCAGCCTCCCCCACCCTGTCAAGGCGGGGCCCCGGGGCAGCCGGGGGACAATCCCTATTAAATTCGATGACGTTTTGACGTTTTGGTGACGAAACGTCGAAACGTCACCCGATTTTGTGGCGATACCGCCCCGGTCGACTCGCTAAACGTTAAATCTAAAGTGCATCACATCGCCTTCTTTGACAATGTATTCCTTGCCCTCCAACCGCAATTTTCCCGCTTCCTTGGCCCCGGGCTCGCCCTTGTAGGCGACGAAGTCATTGTAGGCGATCACTTCCGCCCGGATGAAGCCGCGCTCGAAGTCGGTGTGGATGACCCCGGCGGCTTGGGGGGCGGTGGCGCCGGTATGCACCGTCCAGGCCCGGACTTCTTTGGGCCCGGCCGTAAAATAAGTCTGCAGCCCGAGCAGTGAATAGCCGCCCCGGATGACCCGATTGAGGCCCGGCTCGTCCAACTTGAGCTCCGCCAGGAATTCGGCCCGGTCGGCCTCCTCCAGTTGCGCGATTTCGGCTTCAATCGCCGCGCAGATGGGGACGACGATAGCGCCCTCGCTCGCGGCGATTTCGCGCACCCGGTCGAGCCGCGGATTGCCCGTGAACCCGGATTCATCGACATTGGCCACGTACATCACCGGCTTATCCGTCAGCAAGTGCAGGTCGCGCAGCAGCAGGTGATCGTGCGGATCCAGCTTGAGCAGCCGCACGGCTTTCGCCTCGTTCAACTGAGCGCGTACCTTCTCCAACAGGTCCCTCAATTTGACGGCATCCTTGTCAGCGGCCTTCGCCGCCTTCAGTGCCTTTTGATAGGCGCGCTCCACGCTGTCGAGATCGGCCAGCGCGAGTTCGGTGTTGATGACTTCGATGTCGCCGGCCGGATCGATCTTTCCCGCCACGTGCACGATGTCATCGTTCTCGAAGCAGCGCACCACGTGGGCAATGGCATCCACTTCGCGAATGTGCGCGAGAAATTTATTGCCGAGGCCCTCGCCCTTGGACGCTCCGGCCACCAGCCCCGCAATGTCCACGAACTCCACGGTGGTGGGCAGTATCTTTTCCGGGTGAACGATGGCGGCCAGCTTCTCCAGCCGCGGGTCCGGCACGGGCACCACTCCCACATTGGGGTCTATGGTGCAGAAGGGATAGTTCTCCGCCGCGATCTGCGCGCGGGTGAGCGCGTTGAACAGCGTGGATTTTCCCACATTCGGCAAGCCGACGATTCCGCAACGAATGGGCATTGAGGTCCTATGTCTTTCCGACGCGGCTGTGCAGCCGGGTCATGGCGCGTTCCGCGCCTTGTTCGAGCAATAGAGGCATGACGTCCGCGGCGGTGCTGACCGTCTCCAGGATCAGATCCTCTTCGGCACGGGGAGCGCGGGTCAGCACGTAGTCGATGACCTCCGCCTTGTTCCCGGGATGGCCGATCCCCAATCGCAGACGCCAGAACGTCTCGCCGATGTGCGCGATGGTATCGCGCAGGCCGTTGTGGCCACCGTGGCCCCCGCCCTGCTTCAGGCGAACGCTGCCCACGGGTAGATCGAGTTCATCGTGCGCCACCAGAATCTCTTCAGGCGCAATCTTGTAGAAATCGCTCACTTGGCGCACCGACAAACCGCTGCGATTCATGTAAGTCGTGGGCTTCAATAGAATGATTTCCCGTTCGCTCAAGGTGATGCGCGCCGTTTCTCCGGAGTACTTGCGGTAATCGCGAAACTCTCCGCCGTGGCGGCGCGCGAGCAAGTCCACGAGCCAGAAACCCGCATTGTGACGGGTGACCAGATGTTCGGGACCCGGATTGCCCAGGCCGACGATAACGCGCAACGCTAAACCACTCATCGTGAACGCACTCACCGGACAAAAAGTAGAAAAAGTAAGGGCCGCCATGCAGGCGGCCCCACTGATCCAAGTATCGAGAGTTATTTCTTGGCGTCTTTCTTAGCCGGCTCTTTCTTGGCCTCTTCCTTCTTGGCCGGCTCCGCTT
>JBARBX010000249.1:0-5388 GCA_049793535.1 Steroidobacteraceae bacterium
ATTTTGAGATCGTCCTTTTCCCAACCGTTGGAACCGATCAGCGTGTGCTCGTAGGTCCACCAATAGCGCGCGTCCAGGGTGAGATCGAACCCGGCCGTGGCGCCACAGCACAGGATCCTGCCCTGGACAGTCACGCATCTCTGCGTTGCCGGCAATGTATCCCCGCCCGTGAAGTTCACTGCGACGTCCACGCCGCCGGTGCCGGTGACTCGAGGCTTGCCGTAGATCTCCTTGACCGTTTCAAGAAAGGGCTTTTCCACATAGTTGGCGACGTGGTCGGCGCCAATCTCCTTCAGGCGCTGCATCTTGGCATGGCTGCTGGCAAACGCGAGCACTTCGGCGCCGACCATCCGTGCGAGCTGTACGCAGGCGACGCCGACGCCGCCACTGGCGCCCAGCACCATGATGCGTTCGCCGGCCGTGATTTTGCCCCGCGTTATCATCATCCGATAAGCGGTGCCATAGGCCAAGGGCAGCGCCGCCGCATGTTCGAAACCGACTCCCGCGGGAATCTCCAGCAGCATTGATTCGCGCACCGCCACCCATTCCGCGCGGCCGCCATCCAGCGTTTCACCCAACATGCCGAAGTGGCCTGCGTCGCGCATGACCGGATCGATCAGCACGCGCTTGCCCAGCCAGTGTGCATCGACCCCCGGTCCCAGCGACTCGACCGTTCCCGCAATATCGGAACCGACGATCACCGGCAGCTTGATCTTGACCCCCGGCATACCCCGGCGGGTGAAAATGTCGTGGAAGTTGACCGCAGTTGCGGCCACACGCACCAGCAACTCGCCCGACGCAGGCTTGGGCGCCGGAAAATCGCGCCGCAACTGCAGCACCTCGGGACCCCCGTGGGCGGTCGTCAAGACAGCTTTCATCGCCTCTTCCCCTCCATGAATCAGCCCGGCTGGGTGCCGTAGCAACCCCGGCCGAGGGCGATCAGCTTGCCGCCGGCGTCCGTCACGTCGATGTCAACCACGCCAATCGTTCGTCCGGCGCGTCGGACCCGCGCCTCGGCAAGCAGGTCCGAATTCGCCGCCGGCCGCAGATAGTCGACGCGGAAATTGATGGTCGGCACGCCGTAGCCGAGTATGGCTATGAGGGCGAAATCTCCCGCGATGTCGATGAGACTTGCGATCACGCCCCCGTGGTATTGGCCGGTCCCGGCCGAGCGTTCGACGTTGGGTCCGTAAATCGACCGAATCGCGACCGTTTGCGCGGACAAGTCGAGCGCATCCAGCCGCAAACCGAGCAATTGCTGAAAGGGACTGTCGGCCAGCAGGCCTTCCAGGATCTTCCGCGTCGCGGGTTCGTCGGCATTCATAGTCGTGCTTAGACTAGCAGGACGGCAATTCCAGCAAACATTGCGGACGACGTCTAACTACTGCGATCGGACGGCAGTGGCCCGCGCTTTTCACGTGCCTCAAAGGCGCCTCCGTGCTGGAATACATCCCGTCAACCACCGTTCCTGTGCAAATCCCCCGGGCGCCGCCATGGCTACACGTAAATCGAAAAATCTCCCCGAGAATCGAAGCCCAAGGCCGCGCGGCGCATCCGCTCAAGACGGGCGTGGGCGGCCTGCTGAAGCTCTCGACGACATACTCGTCGCCCGCCAACCGCTGGTGGGGATGCTGCAACAGGATATCGAACAACTTCTGGGAGCCACGCTCACTTCGGAATCCGGACGAATGCCGCCGCTGACTTTGGAAGGCGCTCAGCGCCCGCAACACTGGGCGACGCGCGGTATGCGGCACTTTCTCAATGAGCCGGAGGATAGCGGGTATTGGGATTTTTTCAAAATCTCGGACGGTTTCCTGCTCTCCATCACCGATGCGCAATACTGCAAGGACACCTGGGTGCGGGTCGAAGGGACCGCGTTTTTCAAGCTGCGGCTGCTCCTGGCCGGATCGCTGCGCTCGGCGTCGGGCGAGATCATTGCGCAGGCGCCCGAGGCTCTGCTGCACCTCTCGCCGGGCGCGGGCCGCGGCGGCTACTACATTCTTGGCGCGCAACCCATTCGAATGGTGGTGCTGCATTGCCGGCCAACGGTGCTCACGCGCGACTTCGGCTTGAATTCCAGCGATGTGCCGGCTCCGCTGAATAGAATGTTCGCGCGCAATCCGGAGGCGGAGAACCAGAGAATCTCGCTGGACACGAGTCTCATGCACGCCGTGCAGCTCATGGTGGAGTCCCGTCATAAAATGATGCCGGCATTGCGCGGACGGTATTTGGAGGCATTGGGCACCGAAATACTCCTGCAGGTGATCGGTGAATTCAGCAACCGCGCGATGCTGAACCGCACCTCCAGCGGCATCCGCCCGCGCGATGTCAACGGCATCTACGAGGCGCGCGACTATTTGACGCAGCACTACCGCAATCCACCGAAAATTCCGGAGCTGGCGCGCATGGTGGGACTGAATCAGACCAAGCTCAAGGCGGGGTTTCGCGAGGTCACCAAACTCACGATCTACAGCTACATCACCAAATGCCGGATGGAGCGTGCGGCCGATCTGCTGCTGAACGGCAACTATGGAATTGCGGAAGTGGCCTACGAGGTCGGCTACGACTACCCCGCGAACTTTACCTCCGCATTCAAGAAATTCTACGGGAAGCTGCCGCGCAGCGTGACCTCCCGGGACCGGGCACCCTATTCTCGAAGCGTTTAGTAATGCAAATCGACATATAAGTACTGAGATCCGACAAAACCTGGAAAAGCCCGGCCCATCGCCAACCCAGCTTGTCGCTATGATCGCGGATGCGGTGTGGCCGAGGGAAGCTTCATGCAAAGCGGCAAATTCAACAAGTATCTCTGTCTCGCACTGCTGGGATTGGCCGCGAACTGGTCCAGCGCCAATCCGATCGCCATTACCAATGTCAGAATCATCGACGGCAACGGCGGCGTGCCGATCGAGCATGGCACCGTCGTGGTCGACGGCCGGCGAGTCGTCGCCATCGGCGCCGCATCGGAAGTGCGGGTGCCGTCGGGCAGCCGCCGTATCGACGGCAAGGGCGGCTCGGTCCTGCCCGGGCTCGCGGACATGCACTTGCATCTGCTCGGCGGGATTGACGGTGTTGGGCTCGATATTCTCGGATACCAGAAATACCTGAACGCACTGCTCTACGCCGGCGTCACCACGGTGATGGACACCGGCAATGTGGAACCCTTCGTGCTGCAGCTCAGGGCGGCGGTGCGCGCGGGTTTGGTGCTCGGGCCGCGCATTTATTGCGTGGGCCCCATCCTCGACGGCGCCGATCCGGTGTGGCCGGCGCTCTCCATGGCGATTTCGTCGAAGGATCAGGTGCCGCGCATCGTAGAATCGCTGGCGAGCGAAAAGGTCGATTTCATCAAGCTCTACGTCGGTCTCTCGGATCAATTGATCCACGCCATCTCCGCCGAAGCCAAGAAGCACGATACGCGCACCATCATCGATCAGTGGAGACGCAACGGCTCCGCCGACATCGCCCAGGAAGGTATCGCGGGGTTCGCGCATTTCCCGGGCCATCGAATCAGCGACGAGACCATTGCGACGATCAAAGCGCACAACGTCTTCTTGATATCCACGCTTGCGGTGCAGGAATCGAGTCTCGGGCGCCGCTTTGCGGATTTGTCGTTCCTGGACGATCCGCTGATCGCCGATACGACGCCGAAGCGTGCGCTGGATGCGCTGCGCAAGCAATACGCGGGCCTGAGCGCCGAGCAACTCGCCGCCAAGAACGACTACACCATGCACGTGGATTTGAAGGGAGCCGAAAGCAACGTACCGCGCCTGCGCGATGCGGGAGTATTGTTCGCGGCCGGCACGGACGCCGTTTATCCGGGTGACTTTCAAGGCGAAGGATTGCATCGCGAGCTCGAATTGCTGGTTGAGTCGGGTTTGACGCCGCTGCAAGCGATCACCACCGCCACCAAGAACGCCGCCGCGATCGTCAACGCATCCGACGAATGGGGGACGCTGGAGCCCGGAAAGCTGGCAAACATCGTGGTCGTCGACGGCAAACCCGACAAGCGGATCGGCGACACCCGGCGCATCGTGGTCGTCATGAAGGAAGGCGCAATCATCGATCGGACGGCGCTGCGGCTGGATCACAGCCACATACCGGATTTTCAAGAGACCGGGTCCTCGATGGCACCCGTTTGGTGACAGCTCATGCCATCGAGCGTCTGTAAACCGGGAGGTTGCGTGGGCCATATGATTGCGCTGGGAGCGCTTGCAATGTTCGCGTGCGGCGCGTTGAGCGCCGCGGAAAGCCCACAGCTCAGCGTGACGCCGGCCTCAGGGCCGATGGATGCGCCGATTCACGTGGCGATCCGCCACCTTCTGCCGGGCTCGAGGGTGAAGCTGACTGCGCAACGGCCGGATGTCCACGGCCGCAGCTGGACGGCGGTGGGCGTGTATCTTGCGGACGCGAATGGCAGCGTGGACCTCGACACGGATCCCTCGCTCGGCGGCAGTTATGAAGGAGTGAGTCCGCACGGGATGTGGTGTTCAGCGCTGCCGGTCGCACCCGAGCAGTTGAGCGCCTATGTGGCCGAGCTGCCGAAGCACCCCGAACTCGGAACCGCACCGATTCTCGACGCGAGTGCGCTCTACACAGTCACCGTCGCCGCCAGCATCGGCGGCAGCACCGTGGCGACCGCTACGGCGACGCGCAGCTATGGCGCGGGCATCGTACCGGAGCAGGTCACGGCGGCCGGAGGAGTGCGCGGGATGTTCTATCCGTCCCCGGCCCACGTTCCGCAAGGGATACCCGTCGTCGTCTTGGCGGGCTCCGGTGGAGGATTGCCCCAAGCCCAGGCCGCCTTGCTCGCGAGTCACGGTCATCCGGCCCTGGCACAGGGGATTTTCGACTATAAGGATCTACCCTCGAGCCTGCGGGCCATTCCGCTCGAGACCTTTCGCGCCGCGGCACATTGGCTCGAGCAACGCACGGGTGCTCATCGGGTCGCGGTCATGGGCACTTCGCGTGGATCCGAGGCCGCGGGATTAGCTGCCAGTTATTTCCCCCGGGATTTCGCCGCTGCCGTGGTGTTGGTCCCCTCCCACTTGAGCAATGGCGCGTTCGGTACCGGCGTCACGCAGGTCGAGGCCGCCTGGACGTATGCGGGCAAGCCGCTGCCGGCCGATCACGGGGAAACCGACTCGAACAACGCGGCCGACGCCGCGCATTCGAACGAGCCCCCGGGCTTCGTCGGGACCCCGTACTATCTCGGCACCTGGAGCGATCCGTCGATATCATCCACGTTCGGGATTCCCTTCGAGAGGATGCAGGGACCGGTGCTGGCCATCGGCGCCGGCGCCGATGAGATGTGGCCCTCGTTCATCGGCGCGGAGCAGATTCGCCGGCGTCTCGCCGCCCACGGCAAGTCCGACCGGGTTGAACTTCACA
>JBARBX010000250.1:0-1919 GCA_049793535.1 Steroidobacteraceae bacterium
GCGGCAGCGAACGCATCCCCGGCGGCATTGCCGCCATGAGCCAGGTGCAGTTCGCGGTCGACCAGCGCCAACAAGGCCGCTCCTCCTGGCTGCGGGTTGCGCGCGAAAAGGCGGAACAAAACGCGGGCGAGCGGGGCGTGCTCCCCAAGGGGGCGCGGTGAAGTTCGAGGACGAACCGGTTCCCGGCTACCCCTTGCCGATTCTGCCGGGTCATACCTCGCCGGGCCGCTTCGAGCGGGTGCTGCGCGCCGGCGGCTTCGCGGTCACCACCGAGCTGGCGCCGCCCGACTCCGCGGACCCGGAGGACGTGTACAAGCGGGCACGGGTTTTCGACGGCTATGTCGATGCCATCAACGCCACCGACGGCAGCGGCGCGAACTGCCATATGTCGAGCCTTGCGGTCTGTGCGCTGCTGACCCGGGTCGGCTACGCGCCCATCATGCAGATCTCCTGCCGCGACAAGAATCGCATCGCGATCCAGGGCGACATCCTCGGCGGCGCCGCGATGGGCGTGGCCAACATGCTCTGTCTGACCGGCGACGGCGTGCAGGCGGGCGATCATCCGCAGGCGAAGCCGGTATTCGATTTGGATTGCGTGTCGCTGCTCGGCATCGCGCGCACGCTGCGCGACGATCATCACTTCCAGAGCGGGCGCAAGATCACATTCGCGCCGCGGGTGTTTCTCGGCGCCGCCGAGAATCCCTCGGGTCTGCCGCAGGCCTGGCGGCCGCAGCGCCTGGCCAAGAAGGTCGCCGCGGGGGCCCAATTCATTCAGACACAGTACTGCTACGACTTGCCGCTGCTTCGGAGCTTCCTCGATCAGGTGGAGGCGCTCGGCCTGTTCGATAAGGTGTACATCCTCGCCGGCGTGGGCCCCTTGCGCTCGGCGAAAACCGCGGAGTGGATGCGCAAGAACGTGCCGGGCATGCATGTCCCGGACGCCCTCATCACACGCTTGAGCGGCGCGCAGGACCAGGCCCGCGAAGGGCGCACCATCTGCATCGAGCTGATTCAAGCCATGCGCGAGATGCGCGGCATCGGCGGCGTGCACATCATGGCCTACCGCCAGGAAGAATCGGTGGCTGAAATCGTCGATCGATCCGGCATTCTTCAAGGTCGTTCTCCCTGGTATCCGGAGCGCGACAACCCGCAGTTTTCCCAAAGGACAGCATCATGACCGACACAGTAGTCAGTTCCGCCACCAAGGAAGTCGTCATTGGTTTCGATCGCCCCTTCGTCATCATCGGCGAGCGCATCAACCCGACGGGGCGCAAGATTCTCGCCGCCGAAATGGCGGCCGGGGACTTCACCCGCGTCGAGGCGGATGCCCGCGCGCAGGTCGAGGCCGGTGCGCAGATGCTGGACGTCAATGCCGGAATTCCGCTGGCCGATGAGCCCGCCATCCTGGCGCGCGCCATACAGCTGGTGCAATCGATCACGGACGTGCCGCTGTCCATCGATTCCTCCATCGTCGCCGCCCTCGAGGCCGGGCTCGCCGTTTACAAGGGCAAGGCCTTGGTCAACTCCGTGACCGGCGAAGACGAGCGATTGGAATCCGTCCTGCCGTTGATCAAGAAGTACGGCGCCGCCGTCATCGCAATTTCCAACGACGAAACCGGGATCTCCGAAGACCCTGACGTGCGTTTCGCGGTGGCGAAGAAAATCGTCGAGCGAGCCATGGATCATGGCATTCCGGCCGGCGACGTCGTGGTCGATCCGCTGGTCATGCCCATCGGCGCCATCAATCAGGCCGGCGTTCAAGTCATGCGCCTGGTGCATCGGCTGCGCACCGAACTCAAGGTCAACACGTCTTGCGGCGCCTCGAACATCAGCTTCGGCCTGCCGAACCGGGACGGCATCAACAGCGCGTTTCTGACCATGGCCATGGGCGCCGGGATGACCTCCGCCATCACCAATCC
>JBARBX010000251.1:0-4013 GCA_049793535.1 Steroidobacteraceae bacterium
CGGCGACGCCGATGCGCGCCGCGGAGCGCACGGCCTGAATGGCGTTGACCCCCAGAGTTGCGAGCCGCATGCGGCGGTCCTCGGGCACGAGGCAGGTCGGTCGGTATCCTGGGCGCAGCACGGCTTCGTCGATCCTGGCGGGAACCCACACCGGCGCGGCCTCGTCGCAGCGCGCCAGCATGCCGGCTGCGGCACCGCAGGGCGCGAACGACTCGAAATGACCCCGCAACTTGTCGTGCGCCAACACTCGAGGAAAGTACATCAGCGCATTTTCGCTGAAGAAATTCCACTCGCGCATGCCGCGCAGGGCATCGTCGGCGGTGTGCCAGCCCGAGGGCGGGTCGACGATGAGCAGCGCGCGGCGCTCCCGGCAATAGCGAATGCCCACCAACAGCGCACTCGGTCCCACGTCCTGATCGCGCGACAAGGGCGGAATACACAGGAAGTTGAAATAGTCCGCATGATTCAACGCGAACAACCCGGTGCAATCGCTCTCGCGGCCGATCAAGTCGTAGTCGGTGAGCGGCGCGCCGTCGTCGCCGTCGGAATTCGAGTTGACGTAGCCGGTCGCGTAACCGCTCGCGGCATTGATGGTCTGTTCGGGCCGCCGCGACGGGATCGCGCCGGCGAGCCGAACCAGCGCGGAGTCGGCGATCGCCCGCGGCAAATGGCGGGGCGCCGCGGAATCGAGCGACAGCCGGCGGAATATCTCCTGATCTTCGACCTGGGCGGTGCCCTGGGCGCGCACGCGCTGCACCGTGAGATTGAATTCCTGCTCCGTCTCGACGTTGTCGTAGTCGACGCTCGCGCGTAAGTATTCGCGCGTACCGGGCCGCACCGCCGTTAAATGCAGCGCGGCGGTGCCGCTGCTCAAGGTGAGCGTCGCGCAGCGCGCGCCGTTGACCACGCGCACGATGAGAGCCTCGCGCCCGCCGTGATCGAAGAATTGCTCCACGGCATAGCCCAATGGGCTCGGCTGCCAAAGCCCGCCGAACATCTGCTGAAATTCCGTGAAGCTCTTGATGAGCAGCGGCCGATTGACCGGGCCGCGCAGCGTGCGGCCGACGAACGCGGTGCGCGACGTGCTCAGGCGCGCGATGGCGTGATCAGGGCCGCGTTCTTCTTCGACCTGGATCCCTGGATTGCTCGGCGTCACGGAGCGTGACTTTATCATAACGCTTGAGCAAGAGCGCGAGCAGCATGCCCGTCAGAAATCCACCGATGTGCGCGCGGAACGCGATGCCGGCGCCGCCGTCGGGAACGGCACGGTCGCTGAGCAACTGCACGGCGAACCACAAGAGCAGCAGCAGCCTGGCTTGCACCGCCAAGGTCGTCGCGTAGAACGGCAGCAGCACCAGGGTCAGCACCGGCGTCCGGGGAAACAGCAGCAAGTACGCGCCCAGCACCCCGGAGATGGCGCCGCTGGCGCCGATGATGGGATAGGGTGAAGTGGGATTGGACAAGGCCTGCGCGAACAGGGCGGCGATACCGCAGAGCAAGTAGAACAGGAGATAGCGCCCATGTCCCAAGGCGTCTTCGACGTTGTCCCCGAAAATCCACAGGAACAGCATGTTGCCGAGCAGATGCATCCAGCCGCCGTGCAGGAACATGGATGTGAACGGCGATGCGAAGCGGGGTATCCACGAGAGATCCGGCGGCAATCGCGCGTCGGTCAGCAGCACCGCCGGTATCGCGCCCAATGCAGCCACCGCCTGTCGGCCCGATGCCGCGTCGAGCGAGCGCTGCCACAGGAAGACGCCGGCGCACGCCGCGATCAGGGATACGGTGACGACGGGCTTGCGCGAAGACGGCAGGTCACCCTTGAGCGGAATCATTCCTGCGCGCGGTCGGTGTCCGGCCGGGGCGGCGGCGAATGGTCGCCGCGGCTTCCTTCGTGACTGCGGCGCTGTGCTTCGGCGCGAACCTGCTCGGCATCCGCCTTCTTGCGTGCGATTTCCTCGAGCATCACCTTCATCCACTCGGATGTCATAGCAGCGTGCCCGCCGCATCGCCGGCGGTGGGGTCGACCATGGGATCGAGCACCGCGACCGTGCTCGGGTGGTAGCCGGGGCGCGCCTTGGCATACACGCGCTTCGCGAATTCGGTGCCCGCCGGTGTTTTCATGAGCTCGGCATAGAGAGGCACGATCAACTTGCGGCGGCCGATGGCCTTCAGGTATTCCTCGAGCCGGGGGTAGCTTGGCTGATAATTGTTGCGGATCACGATTTTCAGCCAGCTCTGTTCGATTTCGGCGTTTTGGCTGCGGGTCAGGCCGTGGGCCTCGTCGAGGTCCGCGAGTTGCGCAGAATGGAGCGCGGCGGGCAAGTTGTTCAAGAAATACAGCCACTGCTGCGTGACCCAATCGAGCCCGAGCTTCTTTGCGGCAAGCGTGCCCGCGAGCCACGCCTCGCGTGCCTGATCCACGGGCCCAAAGACGCCCGATGTCGGCAGTACCGCGTCCGCCGGAATGCCGGGGGCATGCTCCCAGGTCAGCACTTGGTCGCGCGTCACGATGCCGGGGAAGCGGTCGAGCAGGTTCGCCTGCAGGTAGTCGTTGAATTGCTCGGTGGTGATGCTCTGGAACGCGAAGTGATCGAAGTAGGCGTGCAGGAAGGCATCGAAGCGCTCGCGGCCGAACTTTGCCTCGAGGAAGCTTAGGAACAGCCGCCCCTTCTGATAGGGGACGTCGCTGAACGCCAATTCGGGATCCCGATCGCGCAGGTCGATGGCCAGCACCTGATCCTTGGGCGCCAGCGTCGCCAACTCCGCGCGCAGAGACTGAAGACCCAGCACGGCCTCCATCGCCGCACGCTGCTCGCCGTAAACCGCGGTCATGATGCGGCTCTCCAGGAAGACGGTGAAACCCTCATTCAGCCACACATCGCGCCAGGTCGCATTGGTGACGAGGTTTCCCGACCAGGAATGCGCCAATTCGTGCGCGATCACCGACACCAGGCTCTTGTCGCCGGCGATCACGGTGGGCGTGATGAACGACAGCCGCGGGTTCTCCATGCCGCCGACTGGGAAGCTCGGCGGCAGCACCAAGATGTCGTAGCGGCTCCAGCGGTAGGGTCCGAACAGCTTCTCGCCGGTGGCGATCATCGACTCGGTGTCGGCGAATTCCTTGGCGGCGGCGCCGACCACGGACTTCTGCGCGTACACCCCGGTTCGCGGCCCCGTCTCCTTGAACGCAAGGTCGCCGACGGCCAGGGCGATCAGATAGGAGGGGATCGCCTGCGGCATGACGAAGGTATATTCGCCGTTGCGCTTGTGCTTGGGGTCGTTCTCGGCGCTCATGACCGCCCGTACCCCGGAATCGGTGTGGATGGTGGCCGTGTAGGTAGCCCGTACCTGGGGCGTGTCCTGCAAGGGGATCCAGCTACGTGCGCCGATCGGCTCCGACTGCGTGTACAGGAATCCCTTGTGCCCGCCGCCGGTTTGTTTGGGCGTGAGCCACTGCAGCGCGCCGGCGGTGGGCAGGGTCTCGTAGTCGATCCGCACGACCTCGACAGCCTTGTGCGAGGGCGGCAAGTCGATCACCAGCGCGCTGCCGAGGAGCGGGTCCGGCTTCTCCAGGTGGAACGGCCGGCTGACCCAGACGGTTTGACTTTTGGCCGTGGCGCCCAAGACATCCGTGGCCTTCTGGCTCACGTCATTGATGGTCATGCCCTTGGGATCGAGTACTAGCTGGGTGGCGCGGGGATCCAGCCGCTTGATTTCCAGGCCGACGACGCCGTCGATCACCTTGGTGTCGAGGTCGACCTGCAGATCCATTTCGATGTGCGTGACGCGGAACTGATCGACGTTTGCAAAGGAGTGGTAGTCGAAGCCCGGTTCGATCGCGCCTTCAGCGGCCATCGGGGCGGCCGCGCATAAATTCGCGCACAACGTCGCGCAGGCGAGCGCGAGGGCTGCAAAACGCCGTCCTATCCCGGAGCGGAGCATCAGTGAACGGAGGCTTGTGTCTGCGATGCCGGAGGAGCTTCGGCACGGCCGCCGACCAGTTCCTTGAA
>JBARBX010000252.1:0-5539 GCA_049793535.1 Steroidobacteraceae bacterium
CCTTTGAGTGGTCTCATGGGTGCTGGCGGGAGAGAAATTCGCGCATCGCCAGCGAGATGGGCTCGGCGTGCGTTTCCAGCGCGAAGTGTCCGGTATCGAAAAAGCGGATGTCGGCATGCGGAATGTCGCGTTTGAATGCGCTCGCGCCGGCCGGCAGAAAGAACGGATCGTGCTTGCCCCACACCGCGAGCAATGGGGGCTGGTGCGTTCGGAAGTAGTCTTGGAATGCCGGGTACAGTGCGACGTTGCTCTGGTAGTCGCCGAACAGGTCTAGCTGTATCTCGTCTGCGCCCGCACGCGCCAGGTAGAAGTCATCGAGCGACATGCCGTCCGGTGAAACCCAAGCCGTATCGGCCACACCCTGGGTATACTGCCACCGCGTCGTCTCCGGAGCGAGGAAAGCGCGCAAGGCGTTCCGGTTGGCCGCCGAGGGATCTTCCCAGTAGGCGCGGATGGGGTTCCAACCATCGCTCAACCCCTCCTCGTAAGCATTGCCATTCTGAGAAACAATCGCCGTGATCCGCTCCGGGCGCCACATGGCCAGGCGAAAGCCCGTAGGGGCACCGTAGTCGAACACATAGAGCGCGAAGCGGTCGAAACCCACGACCTCGGTAAATCGGTGCATGACGCGTGCGATGTTGTCAAAGGTGTATTTGAACTGACTTCGTGGCGGCATGCCCGACTGACCGAACCCCGGCAAGTCGGGCGCGACCATATGGAAGCGATCGGCCAGCAACGGGATCAAATCCCGAAACATGTGACCGGCGCTTGGGAAGCCATGTAGAAGCAGCAACTTGGGTGCGTCCGGCGCTCCCGCCTCACGATAAAAAACCTTTAAGGCGTCGACTTGAACGGCACGATACTTGATGGTTGACATGGCATTTCTCCTCTGCGACATAACCGCCTACTTGCCTACGGAGAGGTTATGCATGGGCGCGTAACTTGTCAATTGCATTTGAGGCAGTTATGTTGCCATGCCGTGGGAGGTCGTCGTTCCATCATGTCGCAGAAACCCCCTGCCCTATTCATCACCGATTCGGCGGGGCTGAACTTTTTGAACTCGATCGCAACCCCGGTCGACACCCAAACTGATTGGATTGGCGATGGCGAGGGGCTGTTGGCGTGGTTGGAGCAGGCGCACCTGGTGCCGGTTGAGGTGCTCGAAGCGATGCGCAAGCGTGCAAAGCCCGGGGAAATCGACCGCGTGGCAGCGCAAGCCCGGCATCTGCGCGAGTGGTTCAGGACATTCGTCCACGAGCACCGGGGCAAGACTCTGAAGGCGGCGGCGCTGGCCGACCTCGAACCGCTGAATCGGCTGCTTGCCCGCGATGAGAGATTCGGACAGTTGGCGGCGCATAAGCACGGGAAGAACGCAGCGCTTGCATTTCAGATTGCACGGCGCTGGCGAACCCCGGAATCGCTCCTGCTCCCGATTGGCGAAGCCCTGGCGAGAATGCTCGCCGAGGAAGATCTCTCGGATGTGAAAGCATGTGAGGGCGCGGCCTGCACGCTGATGTTTGTCGATCGCACGCGAAGCCGTTCGCGTCGATGGTGCAGCATGGGCATCTGCGGCAATCGGGCGAAGCAGACTGCCCACCGATATCGATTGAAGCGGGCGCGCTGAAC
The DNA here is from genome assembly GCA_049793535.1 of Steroidobacteraceae bacterium. Classification (GTDB taxonomy): domain Bacteria; phylum Pseudomonadota; class Gammaproteobacteria; order Steroidobacterales; family Steroidobacteraceae; genus Bog-1198. The sequence continues at coordinate 1,627 of JBARBX010000252.1, forward strand.
TACGGCAATACTGACCCGGCCGTTCGCGCGATCAAAACCAACCCCGCCGCGACGATGACGACCCCGATGGCTCGCGCTACGCGCGCTCCGGCGGGTACGAGACGTTCGACGGTGGTAGCGGAGGTCACCGCCGCCATTGCGCGCAGGTCCATGACCCCGATGACCAGGAGGACCGCTGTCAAACCGGCGCAGCAATAGCTGCAGTGGAGGCCGAGGCGCAGGCCATATCGCCAGGCTGTGCCGGCGTCGGCCGGCATGCTACGCGCGCACCCGGGTGGCGTTCGGCAGCAGGCCAGGCGACGCGCCTTCCAGGCGGTGAGTTGCAGGCAGCCGGCGATCAAGACCACCACACCGACCGCCATCGGTGCTGCGCGCGCCAGCCCCGGTAGCTGCATTTCGACCGCCGCCAGCGCGACGCCCAGCGGAAAGGCAGCCATCCCGCACGCGGCCCATACTGAGAAGTACGCCGCACCCACCAGCACGGTCAGCCGATGCCGGTTCGGATGGCCCGTCCCGACGGCTTGGCGATAGCGCCACAGCGTGGGCACCAAGGATGGCAGCATCATCGCCGGCATCATCACCACCCACATGCCGAGGAACGAGGATGCGGCGCCGAGCCATGTCTGTCCGGGCATCCGTATCATCCACATCTCGCCCATCGCCGACATGGATATGCACCCATGTATCGTCATCGCCGCGCTGACCGTGAACAGCAGCAGCGAGCCACCGAAGAAGGCCCGCCGGGACGCTCGCTCGGACACCTTGCGCTGCGAAACCATGGCCACGACTTGGCTCAGCCCCTGCCGTACTCGTCGTGGCGGCGCCACCACAGGCCCGTCTCATTGCGCCCCTTGGGGGCGCGGTCGAGCCACTGGTACATGCCCCAGAGGCCGTCCACTCCGCGCGCATAGGTCGAATAAGCGTGGTAGACAACACCGTCTTCGATCACGAACGAGCTCATGCCCGGCCTTTCGCGTGCGTACGTGGGCACATCGGTGCCGCACGAGCCCGCCATCTGCGTCACGGGCTCGGGGACCACTGTTCGCGCGTCCATGGCGTGGCCGCCGCGCTCGTAGTTGTATTCGATGACTCCCGCGCGCTGCTCCTCCTCGGTGAACGAGATGTTGAAGTGGAAGTTAAAGTCGTTGCCGAACGAGGACGCCCAGGGAAACGTCCACCCCATGCGCCGTTTGTAGGCCTGCAGCTTGGCGAGCGGCGCCCGCGACACCGCCGACAGTGTGACGTCGTGGTTCGCCAGGTGGGTGACCACGCCGTTGAACCCGTCCGCGATCGACGAACAGGACGGACAGCCCGCCGTATAGTCGGGCCCAAACATGAAGTGGTAGACGAGGAGCTGCGAGCGCCCTCTGAAAAGATCCGCCAGCGAGGCGCTCCCCTCGTCGGTGTCGAATCGGTACTCCTTGTCGATCCGCACCCAGGGCAGCTCCTGGCGCCGCTGCGCCAGCCGGTCGCTGCGCCGCGTGAGGTCCTTTTCCTCCTTCAGCAGCTCGAGCCGGGCTGCGAGCCAATCGTTACGAGTCCCGGTCATGTGTTTTGTCATCGCGATACTCTCCTACTTTCAGATGTGCTTCATTTCGCCACTCGAGACGACGGGGTGGCCGTTCGTCATGGAGTACTCTAAGCGCCGGGTATCGAACGATGGGAGTTACAAGTGTGTCGGGATTTAGATGGACTCGCTGATCACCGCGGCAGCGCGTGCACTCGCAGCCGGTGATCCTCTCGGCGCATTGAAGCGGATCGCCTTGCGCGACGACGCGCCGGCTCTCGCGCTTCGCGGCATCGCCATGGCACAGCTTGGCGATCAAGTTCGGGCAAAGGCTCTGCTACGAAGCGCAGCACGCGCCTTCGGTCCGAGAGAGGCTGTGGCCCGCGCGCGATGCGTGGTCGCCGAGGCTGAGATCGCGCTGGTCTCGCGTGACCTGGGCTGGCCCGCGAAGGCGCTCGAGGCGGCACGGGCGACGCTCGAGCAGCGCGGCGACCGCCTGAACGCTGCGCACGCGAGGTACCTCGAGGTCCGGCGTCTCCTCTTGATTGGCCGGCTCGACGAGGCCGAACGTAAGCTCGCCGCGCTCGACCCCGCGCCCTTCCCGCCCGCATCGAGGGCCGCCCACCAGTTGGTGGTCGCCGGAATCGCGATGCGACGCTTGCAGATGAAGGCGGCGCACGTTGCGCTCGCTCGGGCCGAGCGCGCAGCACGTCAGGCGCGTATCCCGGCGCTGACGGCCGAGATCCGCAGCGCCTTCCTCGTGCTCAACACCCCCGCCGCGCGCCTGATTGCCGGCGGCGAGACGCGGTTGCTCCTGCTCGAGGAGGTCGAAACCTTGCTGGCGTCGAAAGCCTTGGTCGTCGACGCCTGCCGTTATGTCGTGCGCCAGGAAAACAAGCTGGTCTCGCTCGCCAAGCGTCCGGTGTTGTTCACCCTCGCGCGCGCGCTGGGCGAAGCCTGGCCGGGCGACGTACCGAGGGAGACGCTCGTTGCGCGCGCATTCAGATTGAAGCTCGCCGATCAATCGCATCGCGCGCGCCTACGGGTCGAAATGGGACGGCTGCGTGCGGCCCTGCGGCCGCTCGCCGACGTGAGAGCGACGCCGCGGGGTTTTGCACTGGCGCCGCGCCGCGCCCGGGAAGTGGTCGTACTGGCACAGCCCGTTGACGGGGAGCACACGGCGGTGCTCGCCTTGCTCGCCGATGGTGAATCATGGTCAAGCTCGGCCCTGGCGCTCGCCCATGGAACGAGCCAGCGCACGATGCAGCGGGCGCTCGATTCGCTTACGGCAGCAGGCAAGGTCCAAGGTTTCGGTCGCGGCCGAGCCCGCCGGTGGATGACCCCACCCGTGCCCGGATTCGCGACGACCTTGTTACTCCCCGCTCCATTGCCGATCGACTAGGATGTGGGCATGAGTCGATCCCCCGCCGACATAGTCCGTGAGTATGGGCCGTTTCCCGGTGCCGACAACGTGGCTGGAGTCACGTATGACGGTCAGAATGTCTGGTTTGCTTCCGGAGACAAACTGAATGCCCTTGATCCGGCAAGCGGAAAGAGGCTGCGTTCGATCGACGTCGCCGCGCATGCCGGCACGGCCTTCGACGGTGAACACTTATTCCAGCTCGCCGAGGATCGCATCCAGAAAATCGATCCGCAGACCGGCCGCGTGCTGGCCATCATCCCGGCGCCCGGCCGCGGCGGTGACTCGGGCCTTACATGGGCCGAAGGCACGCTTTGGGTGGGGCAGTACCGGGATCGAAAGATCCATCAAATTGATCCTCAAACCGGGGCGATTCTTCGCACGATCGAAACCAACCGCTTCGTCACCGGGGTCACCTGGGTTGACGGCGAGCTCTGGCACGGCACCTGGGAAGGTGACGAGAGCGATTTGAGGCGAATCGATCCTCGGTCGGGAGAGGTCCTGGAGAGGCTCGAGATGCCGCCCGGAGCAGGCATTTCCGGGCTCGAGTCCGATGGCGCCGATCGATTCTTTTGCGGCGGGGGAAAGAGCGGCAAGGTGAGGACCGTCCGCCGTCCCAAGCGAGGCGCCGCCACGCGCGGCGGCACTTAGCGGCACCTAGAATCTGCATCTAGTGCTCGGCAACCGCCGGCGTTCCGTCGGACCACTTGGGCACCGGCACGAAGAACGTGGTGATGGGCTCAGGATCACTCTGAGCGGCGAACACCGGGGAGCCGGCAAGATCCGCTCCCCACGCGGCGCCATCGGTGTGGGCCAGGAAGAACATCAGGTGCGGATGCCAGTGCCCGGCTGCGTCGGCCAGATATCCCTGCTGCGACATCATGAAAGACATCGCGCCGGGCGCCGGCGCCGTGAAGGTTTTCGAGACAATCGCCGCCCGGGTGCGCTCGATCATTGCGGCCTTTGAGCTACCGGCGAGCACCCAC
>JBARBX010000253.1:0-2327 GCA_049793535.1 Steroidobacteraceae bacterium
GTTGCCAACTGCGTCGTCAGCATCGCCATGCCGGCGCGGCCATCGGCGGCACCCGCCGAGCCCGCGTTGAACCCGAACCAGCCCACCCACAGCAGGGAGGCGCCGATCAGCGTCAGGGTGAGGTTGTGGGGCGCCATCTTCTCCCTGCCGTAACCCAGGCGCTTGCCGAGCACCAAGCAGCTCGCGAGGCCGGCGACGCCGGCATTGATGTGCACCACCGTGCCGCCGGCGTAGTCCAGAACGCCCGCCTGGTTGAGCCAGCCGGTGGGCTCCCACACCATGTGGGCAATGGGCGCATAGACGAGCAGCGACCAGGCCGCCATGAACACCAGGAGCGCGGAGAACTTCATTCGGTCGGCGAAGGCGCCGGCAATCAGGGCCGGCGTGATGATGGCAAAGGTCATCTGGAACATGGCATAAACGGACTCAGGGATGGTCAGCGCCAGGTGCGACACCGACAACCGATTGTCCGGGTCGTGCATGAAGGTTATACCGTTGAAAAACGCGCGGCTGGCGCCGCCCAGGAAGCGGCTGCCCGGGGTGAAGGCCCAGGAGTAGCCGATCACCCACCACAGCAGCGTCACCAAGCAAGTGATGGCGAAGGTCTGCATGAGGGTCGACAGCACATTCTTCTTGCGCACCATGCCGCCGTAGAACAAGGCCAGTCCCGGCACCGACATCATCAGCACCAGCGCGGTCGAAGTCAGCATCCACGCGGTATCGCCCGAACTGATCTTGTCCACCGCCAGCAAGCTCGGCGCAGTGGGTGCATCCGCCGCCCACACGCTCTGCATCGCCAATGTCGACACGCAGAGAAGAACCCATCGAAACAGCCTGATCATCAATGCGAATCCCCCTAAGTTATAGCGCGCAGGAGTCACTCTCCGGTTCGGACGCGCAGCACTTGAAGCACCCGTTGTGCCACGCAAGAAGACTTGAGCGCGATCAGTGAGTTATCGCTTCGAGTGAAGGCGGCCACCCTGGCTTTGCACCGAATGAGGGCGAGTTGACCGGACCCATGCATCAAATAGAGGCGCGGTCGTGCGCGTCGCCTCTCTTGTCGAATACGCGGTCACTTCAGGGACAGCTCCAAGCGCACCTTGCCGTCTTGGCTCTTCGCCTTGTCGTTGACCACCAGAAACACTCGGTCGGCGCCGACTTGGGTGTCTGTCAGCAGTGCCTGCTGAATGGCAACGGCCCGCTGTTGACCCAGTGAGGTCAGATCCGCGGCAGCGATCGTGATGTGCTCGTGCAGCGCCTTGCTGAGAAAATCCACCTTGGCGGCGACGAGGTCGGGTTTCGCCTTGATGCTCGTGACCTCCTCCGGATATTTCGGCTCGCCGCCCAAGACTTTGACATACACCTTCGTCAACAAAGCCGCCTTTGCCGTCGGGTCCAGGGCCTCGAAATCGGGTGCGGCAGCGGCAGAGTTCTTGGTGCCGTTCTTGCCCGACTGAACCTCGCGGAGCTGGGCGGAATACTGCGCCTCGATGAGCGCCGGGCGATCGAGTTCATCGACCGCGGCGATCGGCACGTCAATCTTGAGCTGCGGCCGCCCATTGAGCGCCTTGACGATGGCCCGGGCCTTATCCGCCGCGGCGGGGTCCAAGCTCGACGCTCCGGGCGAGAAATCGATGAACTGCAAATCCGGTCCTCCGCCGAACAGGGAGCCGAGCAATGCGAAGGGCGCGGTGACCGCCTTCTCGAGAATGTTGACGAAGACCTTCCAGATGACGGCCCCTAAGCGAAATTTCGGATCGTCCAACGTCCCGGTCACGGGCACGTTCAGATCGATGACGCCATTGCGGTCCTTGAGCAGCGCGACCGCCAGCTTGATCGGCAGCGACACCGCATCCTTGCTCTCCGTCTTGGCGCCGAATTCGAGCTGATCGACAATGATGTGATGCTGGGCGTCGAGCTTGCGGCCATCCACCTTGTAATGCAGCTCGGTCGTCAGCTTGCCCTTGGTGATGTTGTAGCCCGCGAATTTTCCCGAGTAGGGATTGAAGGTACTGAGCTCCAAGTTGCGAAAGCTCAAACCTATGTCGGTGTACAGAGCGGCGCTCAGCACATTGACTTCACCGGTAATCGTGACCGGAGAGAATTGATCCACCGCGCCGTGGATGTCCACTTTGGCGCGCGAGTTCGGCTTTGAAGACAGGCCGGTCACCGTGCCCTCGATGCTCTGAATCCCCGTGGCAAAATTTGGCTGCAAGGACAGATCCGCAAAGTCGGCAGCTCCCGCGTGCAGTACGATTTTCCTGACGGTCATGGGCATCGGGGCGGCCGCCGGGGGTGCGGCCGCGGCAACCTTAACGGTGCCAGCC
>JBARBX010000254.1:0-4992 GCA_049793535.1 Steroidobacteraceae bacterium
GATTGGCGCTGAACATCCCCGGCACATCGGTCCAGATCTCGAGGCGCGCCGCGTTCAGCTTGGCGGCGAAATAGGCCCCGGAGGTGTCCGATCCGCCCCGCCCCAGCAGCACGGTCTCGCCGCCATCGTTGGCGGCAATGAAACCCTGGGTTATCACCACCTGATCGAGCGACCGCCACTGCGCCTGCAGTCGCTCATCGGGTGCGAAATCGCAGGTCGCCGAGAGCACGCTCGCCTTGAGAGTGGCGCCCGGGCGCGCATCGGCCCGCAGCACCTGGCGCGCGTCCGCCCAGGCGGTGGCGATGCCTTGGGCGTTCAAGTAGGTCGCCCCCAGGGCGGTGGCGAGCAGCTCGCCCGTCGCCATGATTCTGGCGCGCGCGCTGTCGCTAATGTGGGATTGGCCCGCCACCGTGTCCGCCATCTGCCGAAGCTCGGCGATGAAACCCTCGAACAGCGCACTCGGCACAATGCCAAGGCTCTGAGCCAGCTTGCGATGCTGAGTGTCGATGCGGTCGACTTCGCCGCCGTGCGTTCCCGCCACGGCCGCCGCCAACAGCGACTCGAGACGATCGGTGATGCCGGACAATGCCGAATGCACGATGACCGGCCGAAAGTGCGCGGCCATGCGCGCCCGGATCACCTCTGCGATGTTGCGCCAATTGCCGGCGGAGGACACGCTGGTCCCGCCGAACTTGAGGACGACCCAGGGTTGACTAGGTTCCGGCACTGAAGCTGTCGCACATGTTGCAATTCCGCGCCGCTCCAGCCCGCCGGTCAGGGGCGGTAGGGTGGCGCCGGTTCCCTATCTAATCGTCTTCGAAGATATCGCGCAGTTCCTTTTCCAACTGGCGTTCGGCAAGTACGTCTTCCACCCGGCTCCAGGCCGCCTTGCCGCGTTTGTTGGCCGCCGCGGTGGCCTTGGGGCGCCGTTCAGTGCGCTCCAACAGGGGATCGAAGTCGTGCGATTCTTCGGCTTCCCCGAGAAACTCATCGTCGATATCGAAATGTTCGTCTTCGCGTTCGCTCATTGTTCGAGAAAAGCCCTTGAAATCAATAGGATCTATCAGCTTAGGTCATGAAGTTGCGCACTATAGCCGATTCTGCCCGGCATTCAATAGCAGCTGCCCAAACACTCCTTTCCAAGGGGCCGTAGCCCCCGGAAAGCGAGCGGGGTGCCCCGACCCTAGGTTCCGGTACGCGCCTTGTCGGCGCGGGCCGGCAGAGCCCCCTGGGCGACCGCTCGATTGACTGCCGACAGGATGGCCAGCAGCGAGGCCGTAATAATATTGGGGTGCATGCCGGCGCCAAACAAGGTGCGCCGCGATCGGGTGGTAATTTCGATATAGGACACGGCCTTAGCAGCACTACCCTGACCGCGGGAGTGTTCTTCGTAGGACAACACGTCGAATGGCAGCCCGATGGCATCGACCATGGCATCGATGGGTCCGGACCCCTGGCCGTGCCAGGTTTCGAGCCTCCCGGCATTCTCGATCTGCAGGGTGATGCGCTCGCTGTCTGCACCATCCGTCGAGGCCGCCAACTGGTGGGAACGGTACACGAAAGGCGCGCCCTGCCCTAAGTATTCGCTGCTAAAGAGATCCCATATCTCTTTCGAAATCAGCTCCTTACCAGTGATATCTGCCTGCGCCTGCACGACTTGACTGAACTCGATCTGGAGCCGCCGCGGCATCACTAGCTGATAGTCGCGCTCCAGCAGGTAGGCCACGCCCCCCTTGCCGGACTGGCTGTTGACCCGAATGATGGAATCGTAGGAGCGCCCAAGATCGGACGGGTCGATTGGAAGATAAGGAACATCCCAGATATCCCCCTCGCTGCGCGCCGCCAGGCCCTTTTTGATGGCGTCTTGATGGGAGCCGGAGAATGCCGTGAATACCAGGTCCCCCACATAGGGATGCCGGGGATGGATGGGCAATTGATTGCAGGCTTCGGCGCAGCGCGCCGCTTCGTTGATGTTTGCGAAATCCAGCCTAGGATCAATGCCTTGTGAATAAAGGTTAAGCGCCAACGTTACCACGTCGACGTTGCCGGTACGTTCGCCGTTGCCGAACAAGGTCCCTTCGATCCGCTCGGCGCCCGCCATCACCGCCAATTCAGCCGCCGCGACCGCCGTGCCGCGATCATTATGCGGGTGCACACTCAGAATGATCGAGTCACGCCCGGCGACGTGACGCAGAAACCACTCGATCTGATCGGCGTAGACATTGGGAGTGGCCATCTCGACCGTGGCCGGCAGGTTGAGGATGGACCGCTGTTGCGGGGTCGGTTCCCACACCGCATTGACCGCATCGCAAACCTCCACCGCGAAGTCGAGCTCCGTACCGGTGAAACTCTCCGGGCTGTATTCGAACACCCACTCCGTGTCGCGGTTGCGCAGCGCATGCTCGCGCACCACCTCCGCGCCGCGCACGGCGATATCCACGATGCCCGCACGGTCCAGCCGGAAAACCACGCGGCGCTGGGCGGCCGAGGTCGAGTTGTACACATGCATGATGGCGCGGCGCGCGCCCTTCAGCGATTCATAGGTGCGCGCGATCAGTTCCGGGCGCGCCTGCGTCAACACCTGGATGGTGACATCGTCCGGCACGAGTTTCTGCTCGATGATTTCGCGCACAAAATCGAAGTCCGTTTGCGAGGCCGCTGGAAATCCGACCTCGATTTCCTTGAAGCCGATTCTCACCAGCATGTCGAACATGCGCCGCTTGCGCGCGGCATCCATGGGTTCGATCAGCGCTTGGTTGCCGTCGCGTAAGTCGACGCTGCACCACTGCGGCGGTGCGGCGATGACCCGGCCGGGCCAGGTCCGATCGTGGAGGTCGATGGGTGGAAAGGGACGATACTTGGTCGATGGATTGCGCAACATACTGTTCTCTCGGCCGCGCTACGCGGTAACTGAGCTCCAATTTGTCTATTGGTGCATTTGAGGGATTTATCCGGTCTTGTTGGCGCCGACCGATGGCGCGTGTATGTAGCGCCTAGCGGCGCAGCAGCAGGGGCAGCGCAAGCAACGCCGACAGCGGGAAGCTGCGGAAACGGCCGGATAAGTTGCTGCCGGAGACGTGCATTTGCAGTCGAATCTAGCACCGGATCGGCATTCTGCGCAATAGTGCGCGTTATGGAACCCAATCAAACGCCGCCGCTGGGCGACTACAACCTGTTCACCACCGACCCGGCGCTGATAGAGGCGGTTCGGCGCGAAGGCGCGGGCACTGCGGCCGCCGCTCTCGCCGACGCCGGAGCCGCACTCGGCACGGTGGAGAACTTCGAGCACGCCCGCCTCGCCAACCGCAACCCCCCAATCCTGCATACTTTCAACATCCAGGGCGAGCGCATCGACTCCGTCGAATTCCACCCCTCCTGGCATGTCCTGATGCAGGGCATTGCGGCTCGCGGCTTTCACACCGGCCCCTGGGTGATGGTGGACGGCCGCGCGATCCCCGGTGCGCATGTGGCGCGAGCCGCGGGTTACCTGATGCAGGCGCAAGTGGAGTGCGGCACGCTCTGCCCCACCACCATGACCTATGGCGCGATCGCGGCCATGCGCCGCGACCCGTGGTTGGCGCGCGAATGGGTGCCGCACCTGCTCACGCGCGAATACGATCCGCGCGACATCCCCATTGCGCACAAGCGCGGCGGCCTCATCGGCATGGGCATGACGGAAAAACAGGGCGGCTCGGATGTGCGCGCCAACACGTCGCGCGCCGAACGCTCGGCCGACGGCTCCTATCGGATCACGGGCCATAAATGGTTCTTCTCGGCGCCGCAATGCGATGCGCACCTGGTGCTCGCGCAGACGCAGGGCGGCCTGTCCTGCTTGTTTGTGCCGCGCCGGCTGCCCGACGGCGGGCTCAACGGCATCCGTATCCAACGGCTGAAGGACAAGCTCGGCAATCGCTCCAACGCCTCGTCCGAAGTCGAATTCGTCGACGCATGGGCGCACCTCCTGGGGGAGGAAGGCCGCGGCATTCCGACCATCCTCGAAATGGGCACTTATACCCGCCTCGACTGCGTCACGGGCTCGGCGGGGATGATGCGGCACGCCGTGGTACAGGCCTTGCACCACGCACGCCATCGCAAGGCGTTCGGTGCGCTGCTCATCGATCAGCCGCTGATGCAGAGCGTGCTGGCTGATCTCTCGATCGAGTCGGAGGCTGCCGCCGTGCTCGCGATGCGCTTGGCCCGCGCCTTCGACAGCGACGCCGACAGCGAGCTCGCGCTGCGGCGCGCGCTCACCTCGGCCGCGAACTTCTGGGTGTGCAAGCGCGGCTGCGAGTTGGCCGCCGAAGCCATGGAAGTGCTGGGCGGCAACGGCTATACAGAGGAGATGCCGCTCGCGCGCATCGCGCGTGAGATGCCGGTCAATTCCATCTGGGAAGGATCCGGCAACATCATGTGCCTGGACGTGCTGCGCGCCTTCGGCAAGTCCGCGGCGACCCACGACGCGGTGCTGTACGAACTCGGGCTCGCGCGCGGGCGGCACCGCAACTACGATGCGGCGCTCGACCGCTTCGCGGACACGGTCCGCGGAGAGACGCTCACCGAGGCCGAGGCGCGTCGCTTCACGCAACGATTTGTAACCTTGATGCAAGCCGGCCTGTTGCTGGCCGCGGCCGCGAACCCGGGAGCGGGCGCGGTGGCCGAAGGCTTTTGCGCGACCCGGCTGGACCCGGATTCCGGATGGGGCGCGGTGTTCGGCGGCAGCGGCGCGGCGCTCGATATCCGCGCCATCCTGGGCCGCGCGTGGCCCTAGCGCTACTTCTTCAGCGTCACCCAGATCAGATCAATCGGCTGCTTGCCAATGTTGCCCGACTCGTGCCCGACGCTGATATCGATGGTGGGCATCCAGCCCACCTCCCCGTCCGGCGAGGGCTGGGGATAGGGATGCTCGGCCTCGTGCTTGGATCGGGCGGCCCACTGGCCGCCCTTGATGTGGATGTAGAGCATGTCCGGGTGGTGCGCGTGCACCCCCTCCCA
>JBARBX010000255.1:0-2145 GCA_049793535.1 Steroidobacteraceae bacterium
CCGGAGAACAAATACGAGAGCGAGGGATGATTGTGCCAGTAGGAAATGAGGCTTCGCAGAAGATCGGGGCGCCGGAGGAACGGGGAATCCTGCGGCGTGGCTCCCCCCATCACGATGTGATTGCCGCCGCCGGTTCCCACGTGCCGGCCGTCGATCATGAATTTTTCCGAACGCAGCTTGCAGCCGGCGGCGTCCTCGTACAGATGCACGGTGCGAGTCACGAGCTCGTCCCAGCCGGCACTCGGCTGCACGTTGACCTCGATCACCCCCGGATCGGGCGTGACCTTGAAATTGACCAGGCGCGGATCGGGCGGCGGCTCGTAGCCTTCGATGACCACCGGTTGGCGGAGCACGGCGGCGCTGGCCTCGACCGTCGCGACCAGGTCGAGATAATCCTCCAGGCAACGGGTCGGCGGCATGAAGACGTACAGCACCCCGGCGCGCTCTTCGGTGCACATCGAGGTTCGCACCGTCTCGGCCGGCGCCGTCACCTTGGGTGCGACCAGGGCAGCCGTTGCGGCGCCGGTCACGGTCGTCCGCGCGATGGCGGCGGCGGTGCGCCGATCGTTTTGCTCGCGATCCTGCGCGGACCGATCGGGTGCGGGCTTCGCCAGCGCCCCAAAGGATTGAGCCGGATCCGGAGGGTACACGTGCGGAAAGTCGGCGGGTCTCACCCAGGGCAACGAATCGAGCGGCAGCCGAAAGCCCATCGGCGAGTCGCCGGGCAGCAGGTAGCAGCGCTCGTCGCGCAACGGCCAGGGTCCGCTTTGCCAGGGAGCGCCCTCGGCGGCCCTAGCGAGCGGCAGCACGAACCCCACGGCCTGGCCGAGCGTGCGGCCGAGGATCCGTCCCAGACGTGCGCGCTCCCCGGGGTCGGTCAGCGTGGCGGTCGACAGATCGACATTGGCCGGGAGTTTGCGCTCGCGCCACATATAGTAGAGCGCGTCTTCGAACGCCGCGAACACATGGTCCTCGCCCAAGCCTAACCGCCGTGCGACCTCGAGCAACAGCCGCGAGGCGTTTCCCGCGGCACCGGGATACTCGCGGGACTCATCGGCGATGAGCGCCGTATCGTTCCACATTGGCTCGCCGTCTTTGCGCCAGAAGCAGTTGAGCGACCACCGCGGCAACGGTTCGCCGGGATACCACTTCCCTTGACCGAAGTGCGCGAGGCCGCGCGGCGCGTAGCGCAACTTCAGCCGGCGGAACAGCTGCGAGGCGATGGTGCGCTTGTTCTCGCCGAGTGCCGCGGTGTTCCATTCGGGTGCCAGCGTGTCCTCGCACGACACAAAGGTTGGCTCGCCGCCCATGGTGAGACGCACGTCGTGGTCGCTGAGATTCCGATCCACCCGGTTGCCGAGAGCATCGATGGCCAGCCATTGCTCCTCCGTGTAGGGCTTGGTGACGCGCGGCGCCTCCCAGATGCGCTCCACCCTCATGACATACTCGAAGCTGGTCTCGCAGGTCCCTACGATGCCGGTGAGCGGCGCCGCGGATTGCGGTTCCGGCGTACACGCGAGCGGGATGTGCCCCTCGCCCGTGAGCAATCCCGAGGTGGCATCGAGTCCGATCCATCCGGCACCCGGCAAGTACACCTCGCACCATGCGTGCAAGTCGGTGAAATCCCGGCTGGGGCCCGCGGGGCCGTCGGCGGGCTTCAGGTTCGAGGTGAGCTGGATGAGATAGCCGGAGACGAATCGCGCGGCGAACCCCAGATGGCGCAGAATCTGCACCAGCAGCTCTGCGGAGTCACGGCATGATCCCGAGCGCTTCTCGAGGGTCTCCTCCGGCGATTGGACACCCGGCTCCAGCCGGATCACATACTTCACCTCGGCCGCGAGGCGGCGATTCAGATCGACCAGAAAATCGATCGTGACTTGCGATTCGCGAGCGATGCCCGCGAGATACCTCGTCAGCCGGGGTGTCGCGGGCCCACTGGCGCGGAACGGCTCCAGCCCGCGCTCTTCCGTTGCCTGGTAACTGAAAGGTAACTTCTGCGCATAGTCGTCCAGGAAGAAATCGAACGGATTGAGCACGGCCATCTCGGCCACCAGATCCACCTCGATGCGAAGTTCCCGGGTCGGTTTGGGGGATACCACGCGGGCCAGATAATTCGACTGAGGGTCCTGCTGCCAGTTGATGAAG
>JBARBX010000256.1:0-2789 GCA_049793535.1 Steroidobacteraceae bacterium
GGTGTGGCGCCGCTTGCCGTTGATCAGCACCAGCACATCGTTCGGGCTGACGACGCGCAATCTGGCCTGCAGAGTTTGGCCGGACATGTCGAAGCCGAAGGCCTCCATCTGCAGCGAGGGTACCAGCGTTACCAGTGCCGACATTAGATCGGGAGCACCGGCAGCCTTCAGATCCGCGCTGCTCACGATTTGAATGGGTGCCGCGCTGTCGACGGCCTTGATGCCCACCTCGCGAGTACCGGTCACGATAACTTCCTCCAGACTCCCCTCGTCCGCTCCGGCCGCTCCGGCCGCTGTGTCGGCGAGCGCTCGGGGCGCATGCGCGGCGGCCGCTGCGCACAGCGTGGCGATGGCCGTCCTCAAAATCACTTTCCGCTTCATTGTTGGATTGAAAGACATGTAGCAATCTCCCTATTGATGCTGCCCCTCCCCCAACGATGTTTTATCCGCGCGATATTCGATTGTTCTTGTCCGCCTTATGTCGGGTGCAATTAGTAGGCCAGCGCGCAACAATCACGGAACTGTCGTAGGTCATGTGGGGCAGCGGCACTAATCGTTGCTGAATATTGTCTTGCAATACAGTGTATTAAGAGAGCTACTTCGAGCCTCCAGGAAATTGTTCGACTGTTGTGTGCGTGCTACAGCAGGCGGGCCCAGTTCCCATTCATGTCTTGTCACAGTGCAGTCACAAAGGCGTGGTGCCTCAACACTGTGCACCGGGCCCTGCGGGACAGGTATCTCTGGACAGCGGGGTGGGTGACTTGCGATGCTCAGGTCGGCGGCCGATGCGCGGCGCGAAATCACTTACAAAGGGGATGGACATGCAGAAGATCGAAGGTCGCTACGGCAGAATGCTCGCCTTGGGAATTCACGCGGGGATTCTCGCCACCGTGCTCAGTGCCGTTGCCGCGGGTGCGGAGGATGTCGTGCGCACGCCGCTACCCAATGGCAATCCCTTCCCCATATCCGCAGCAGTCACCGTGCGCGCGGGCGTCGATACCGTCTATCTCAGCGGTACTCTGCCACAGGCGACTAACAAGGATGCCCCGAAAGGCACGCCGCCGGTCTTCGGTGACATGGAAACTCAGACCGTCAGCGTGCTCACGTCGATCCAAGGAACGCTGGCCAAGCTCGGGCTCGGCATGGGCGATGTCGTCAAGATGACGGTGTTCATGACGGCGGATCCGGCCTATGACAACAAATTGAATTTCGCGGGACTGATGGCCGGCTACAGCAAGTTCTTCGGCACCAAGGAGCAGCCCAACAAGCCCGCGCGCAGCGCCGTCCAGGTCGCCGCGCTGGTTGCGCCGGGCGCACTGCTGGAGGTCGAAGTCATCGCGGCGAAGCGGCACAAGAAATGAAGTAACTCGTTGCTACGATTCAGTTGGTTGCTTGTTCAGCATCGATGCCCCGACAGAAAAGCCAGACATCTCGGGTCAATTCCCAGACCTCCGATCCGAGGTGCTCAGCACACCCGCGATGGGCATCGCCGCCTGGGGGGTGTCGCGGCGATAGTCGCGGCCCAACAGCGCGGCCACCGTCGCGGCGATTTGCGACTGCGTCACCGGGGCGACGTGGCCGCGTTCGCCGAGCGGCGCGGTATCGGGGCCGATTACCGCGATCCAGATATTCTCGGACCCTTTCTCCTCGACGCCGTGCTCCTTCCACTCGGTGAGGCCGCTGCCGCGGCCATGATCCGTGGTGATGATGAAGGTGGTGGTGCCGCGGTATTGCGGCATCGCCTGCATGGTGTCCCACAACTGGTGCACGAAATAGTCCATGCGATGCGCGCTGTCGAGGACCAGATCGTAGCGGCCCTGGTGGCCCCAGTTGTCCGTCTCACCGTAGCCGACGAACAGAACGCGCGGATGCGCCGTCTTGACGTAGTCCAATAGGGGAATCTGCAGCAGTGAATTGGCGACGTCCTCCTCGTCGAAGCGCGTCGTCGTTGCATATAGCTCGCGCAGCAGCGCGTCGCGCGGCGACTCATGAGCTTTTTGCGGCAGGGTCCATCCGGTTTGCATCACCAGCCCGCTGCGCTTCTCGTTGAAGATTCTCTGGTACGCATCCCAAGTGCCGTAAACGGCGACCTTGCCGCGATATTCGTCGATCTTGTTGAGCCATTCGAACACAGTGGCATTGGGGTTCGGCCCGTACTCGTTGCTGTCGATGGCGTCGTTCGGATAGCCCGTGGTCATTTCGTTGTACCCGGGATAGGAAAACGCCTTGCCGTTGGTGACGTGCGCGACGCTGCCCTTTAGCTGGTTGCCGTAGATCTGCCCCTGCTTGGCCACCGTTCCCCACAGAAATGGGAACAACAATGCGCGGCGCGCCGCGGGATCGTCGCGCCAGTAGCGCTGTCGCAGTTCCGGCTCGGCCACCCAGCTGCCGCCCGCCTTGTCGTTCAGCAGGCTGGGATCGGCTCCGGTGAACACTTCCTGCCAGCGCAGCCCGTCGCTCACGATGAGCACGACGTTCTGCGTCTTGCCCGCGAACGCGCCGGCCGCGCCCGCGAGCCACCCTAAGCCGATGGCGAAGCATTGGACGGCTGTTCTCGCTGAATGGTGCATGATTGGCGCCCTTGGTATGCGTTGACGAATTATTGCTGCAAAATCACCGCGCAATTCGCGGTCCAACTCAAGTACACCTCGTCGCTCCAATCGATGGACCATTCGGACGTGCGCCGGTCGTTCTGGGCGAAGACGGTCACGAGCTTGCCGGTTTCGGTCTTGATGCGGTACGTGGAACGATTGCCCAAGTATCCCAATTCCCAGACCATGCCCTTGACC
>JBARBX010000257.1:0-1681 GCA_049793535.1 Steroidobacteraceae bacterium
GAAACTTGCCGATCTGGCGGATCTCGCTGAAGGTCCCCTCGGGAAAGAACACCAGGGACTGGCCGGTCGCCGCCAGCCTCGCCACCCGGCGCGCATCGACCCCGCCCTTGTGCCGATCGAATCGCTCGACGAACTGTGAACCCAAGCGCCGCAGCAGCAGGCCGGCGAGCGGTACTCGCACCATTTCCTTTTTGATCACGAAGGCAAAGTCGGGCGGCAATGCCGCGGCCGCCACCAGGCCATCGATGTAGCTTGCGTGATTGGCGACCACCACGCAGGGTCCCTGCGGCAGGCGCTCCACCCCCACCACCTCGAATGGAATGCCGGCGACCCGCAGAAAGGCGCGCGAAATCGCCCCGGCGACCGAGCGGCGCCGGCGCAGGCTTGGAATGAAAATATTGACGGCGAGTACGGTCAGTCCCATCGCCGTGAACGTCACCACGCAGTAGGCGAGATACGCCGCCCGCGCCGCCGTACGCAGGCTCGCACGCTTTGTTACTGTGATCTGGTTCTCCTTATGTTAATACTTAAGCGTACTGTGATTCTGGTCACGCCGACCCGTCGGGACGCCTCGCATACTGGCTCCTGCGCGCTTATACCGCACCATTTCGTGCGATTACCACGCGGAAAACTATGGCGACGGCTCTTAAACGCACGGTTTATACACGCACCACGGGCGCAGCGGTACCCGCCGCGCGCGAGCCGGCGGATCCGGCCCTGCAAAAATTCCTCGATGCGGTGTGGCTGGAGCGCGGATTGTCGACCAATACTCTGGCGGCGTATCGCGCGGATCTGACCGCGCTCGCACGCTGGCTCGAGGAGCGCGACGGCGCCCTGCTCAAGGCCACGCGCATCGAACTTTTGGGTTTCATCGCCGCGCGCGTCGAGGGCGGATCCCGGCCCCGATCCACTGCGAGACAACTGTCGAGTTTTCGAAGATTCTTCCGGTTCATGGTGCGCGAAGGTTTGATCGAGCTCGATCCGACCGCGCAGATCGCCATGCCCAAGATCGGCCGCTCGCTCCCCAAGTCGCTGACCGAAGCGGAGGTCGATTCCCTGCTCGAGGCGCCGACGGTGTCGGACCCGCTGGGGCACCGCGACCGCACCATGCTCGAAGTGTTGTATGCCACGGGCCTCCGAGTCTCGGAGCTCGTGAGCCTGAAGCACAACCAGGTCAATCTCAATCAAGGGGTGATGCGGGTCGTCGGCAAGGGCAACCGCGAACGCCTGATCCCCTTGGGCGACGAGGCGGTCAAGTGGCTGCAGCAATTCATGCAGGGACCACGCGTCGAGATTCTGTTGGAGCGCCAGACGGACTATCTGTTTCCCACCCGCCGTGGCGACCGCATGACGCGCCAGGCGTTCTGGCACATCATCAAACGCTATTCCAAGAAAGCCGGCGTCGAAAAGGAGCTGTCGCCGCACACGCTGCGGCATGCTTTCGCCACGCACTTGCTGAATCACGGTGCGGACCTTCGGGTGGTGCAGATGCTCCTGGGCCACAGCGATCTGTCGACGACGCAAATCTACACGCACGTCGCGCGCGAACGGCTCAAAGAGCTGCATTCGCAACATCACCCGCGCGGCTAGC
The DNA here is from genome assembly GCA_049793535.1 of Steroidobacteraceae bacterium. GTDB lineage: Bacteria > Pseudomonadota > Gammaproteobacteria > Steroidobacterales > Steroidobacteraceae > Bog-1198. The sequence continues at coordinate 1,592 of JBARBX010000257.1, forward strand.
CCCCTTGCGGGCTGCAGCGGCGTGCGACGGCGCATGACGGCGCGCGATGAGCGGCGGCGCCCGTCTGCTAGAATCGCGTGAACCCTGAGG
>JBARBX010000258.1:0-4609 GCA_049793535.1 Steroidobacteraceae bacterium
AGTGCCGAGCAGTTCGACGATTTCCGCATGCACGCCGTCCGGCGGCCGGTCACCGTATTGCAGCTTGCCCTGCGCGTCGACCCACTTGTAAACAACGGCCCCGGCCATGCCGGACCAGGCCACCAAGGCGGCGAACAACAGAAGGCGTTTCATTGTCCGATCCTCTTGAAAAACTGTACATCACTACAAGGCGCGTGATCCGGCTTCACCGGTGCGGATACGCACCGCCTGTCCGAGCTCGGCCACGAATATCTTACCGTCGCCGATCTTACCCGTGCGCGCCGTCTCAATGATGGCTTCCACGACCCGGTCCACCTGCTCGTCGTCCACCGCCAGCTCGAGTTTCACTTTCGGCAGGAAGTCGACGACATATTCAGCTCCTCGATAGAGCTCAGTGTGGCCTTTTTGCCGGCCAAAGCCTTTGCCCTCTGTCACGGTAATGCCTTGCACCCCCACGTCGGCCAGGGCGGCGCGGACATCGTCAAGTTTGAATGGTTTGATGATGGCGATGACCAATTTCATGCAGGCAAACTCCTCAATTCGAGTAAAGACGCAGTCTAGCAGCGGAATTGGCGCGAAATTGTTGCGCTACAGCATAGAGAATTGTGTGAACCTATTGTATAAACCCAGGGCGTCTTGCGCCGGGCGCGCGATTAAAAAAACGGCACGGATCCTTTTGGGACCCGCGCCGCGGGGATATCGCACCGACGGGGGAGTTGGCTGGCTTGCCGGCGCGAGATGCTCCTAAATCGTTAGAAGACCGGCCTCGCTCGATCCCGGGCGAGGCCGAAGTTATTCATATGGCGTCCGGACCCGTCTCTCCGGTGCGAACGCGCAGTGCCTGCTCCAATTCCACCACCCAGATTTTGCCGTCACCCGTTTTCCCGGTCCTAGCCACGTTGCAAACCGCTTCCATCACCTGTTCTGCGATCGAATCGTCCACCGCGAGCTCGATCTTGGCCTTGGGCAAGAAGTCGACGCTGTATTCAGCGCCCCGGTAGTTCTGCTCATGCCCATGCTGTCGCCCGTATCCATGAACCTCGGTGACGGTGACCCCCTGAATGCCGATATCTGCCACCGCCTGACGAACTTCATCCAACTTGAAGGGTTTGATGACGGCGGTGATCAGCTTCATGCATTTGTCCCCGCTTTCACCCGTTAAGTCTCAAGCCTCCGGTCTTGCTTCCGCGTACTATGCGCTACGAGTTGCAGCTTCCGTGCCAGCGGTGAATGATCCATGCAATCAAGCAGTTACATGGACCCGGGGGCGGTTCGATGCACCGACATGGCGCGATCTTGGCGCACTATGCGTTATGCAAGTGCGAACAGTGCGCAGATCTTGAGGAGGGTTTCATGAGCTTTATCAATTCGAGCGGATTGGATGAACTGGCGCGCCGTCTCGCGGATGCTGTCCCTGAGTCAGTGCGGGCGTTCGGCCGCGATTTAGAGGGCAATTTCAAAGCCGTACTACAGGCGCAACTGAGCAAGCTCGACCTGGTCAGCCGACAAGAATTCGATGTGCAGGCCGCCCTTCTGGCGCGCACCCAGGCAAATCTGACGGCCATGGAAGCGCGCCTGAAAGAGATCGAAGCCAAGCTCACCCCGCAGTAGATCGTTGACTCGCAAGGACGTGAGTACGGCGTTGAGCCGGGCACCCTTCGGGCTCGCCGCGCCCCAAGTTCGAGCGGAAGTCCACTTGGGCCCCGGGCTGCCCGCCTTTGCCTTGGTCGGCCTGCCCGAGGCCGTGGTTCGCGAGAGCAAGGAGAGGGTTCGCTCCGCCCTACTGACCACCGGCTTTGGGTTTCCCGCCGGGCGGATCACGGTCAATTTGTCGCCCGCCGACCTGCCAAAGGAGGGTGGCCGATTCGATTTGCCGATCGCCGTCGGGATTTTGGCCGCGAGCGGAGAATTGCCGGCGCGCCTACTCGAGGGACGCGAGTTCTACGGCGAGCTCTCGCTCGGAGGCCAGCTGCGCCAGACGCCGAAGCTGTTGCCGGCGCTGCTCGAAGGCTCGCGCAATTGCAGAGAGTTGATTCTGCCCTCCGCCAATGCGCTCGAGGCAGGCTTGGTCCCCGATGCCAAGGTGCGCCTGGCCGGCCATTTACGGCAGGTTTGCGACGCACTCAAGGGCAAGGCCGCCTGGTCGAGCGCATGTTCCGCGAACCCCGCGACCTCCGCCGAATTCGTGACGCCCGCGGACACCCCCGACCTTTGCGAGGTGCGCGGCCAATTCGCCGCCAAGCGCGCGCTCGAGATCGCAGCGGCAGGCGAGCATGGCCTTCTGATGATAGGGCCTCCCGGTGCCGGCAAAACCCTGCTCGCGCAACGCCTGCCCGGGCTCTTGCCGCCGCTGGCGCCGCTCGAGTCTCTGGAGGTCGCGTGCCTGGAATCGGCCGCCGGACGCAGACCGAAGCTCGGCGGGCAGCGTCCGTTTCGCAGTCCGCAGCATACCGCTTCGGTCGCGGCACTGATCGGCGGCGGCGGCATGCGACCCGGTGAACTCTCGCTGGCGCATCTCGGAGTCCTGTTCCTCGACGAGCTGCCCGAATTCGCGCGCAACGCCTTGGAGGCGCTACGCGAACCGTTGGAGAGCGGCGTGGTCAGTGTCACGCGACTCAAGCGCAGTTGCGAGTTCCCGGCGAGATTTCAGCTGGTGGCGGCGATGAATCCCTGTCCCTGCGGATATGCCGGCGACCCGAGCGGACGATGCCATTGCACCGCCGAACAAGTCGCCCGCTATCGCCACCGACTCTCGGGGCCCCTCATCGACCGAATCGACATGCACGTCGAATTGACGGCGTTGCCGGTCGAGCACCTGCTCGGAAATGTCGCCGCGGAGACGGAAGATTCAGCCACGGTCGCCCTGCGCGTGGCCGCGGCGCGCAATGCGCAGATGCGGCGTCAGGGCAAGCTCAACGCACGGCTGACGCCGGCCGAGGTTTCGAGACACTGCGGCCTGGCTCGAGAGTCGCGAGTGCTGCTCGGCACGGCGATCGCGCGCATGGGACTATCGGGCAGGGCCTGTCATCGCGTGCTCAAGCTCGCACGCACCTGCGCCGATATGGCCGGGCAGCCCGAGATACGCAGAATCGACATCGCCGAAGCCGTGCAGCTTCGCGCGCTAGACAGGCTTACTTGTTGAGCGACACCATGTAGTCGACGGTCATGCGGATGGTCGCATCCGGCCAGTTCGTGCCGCCCTTGGGCGGCATATTGCCCTTGCCCGAGAGCGCGTCCTTGTAGAGCGTCTCCTTGCCCTGAGCGATTCGCGGGCCCCAGGCCGCATGGTCGCCGATTTTCGGCGCACCGTTGACACCCGTCGAATGACAGGCCGAACAGACTTGTTTAAAGGCCTGTTCGCCGGTGGTCGGCACGTCCGCCGCCGCCGCCGCCGGCGCAGTCACCACGGCCAGCGCCGAATTGTCCTTTCCCGCGATGGCCTCATGCGCGAAGGGCGCGATGTTGGCCTGCACCTCCTTGAGGTGCAGAGGCTCCAGCAGCACATCCCGCCCCTGCGTGTCCGCGCCGATGGAGCGCGCCACACCGAACAGGATGATCGCGAACACGATGAGGATGCCCAGCACCACGCTGAAGGAATTGAAGAAATGGGTATCTGAAGATTCGGGGTTGGACACGGTAACTCGCTGAAATTCGGTGAAAAAACATCCCGGGAGGGGCGCTAGTATAGCTAGCCTAAGCAAATCACGAAATAGCCACGCTAGCGATCCAAGGGGCTTTTGACACCCATTGCCCCCTTTCCGAGGACATGGGTGTAAATCATGGTGGTTGCCAGATCGGCGTGCCCCAACAATTCCTGCACGGTTCGAATGTCTTGCCCCGCCTCGAGAAGGTGCGTTGCAAAACAATGCCGGAAGGTGTGACAACTTGCGGGTTGCAGAATGCCCGCCTTGTGAACCGCAGTCTGGACCGCACGCTGCACCATCTTCTCGTGCTGATGGTGGCGGGTGGGTCTGCCGGCGTACGCGTCCCGGCACAGGTTCGCCGCCGGAAAAACCCACTGCCAGGCCCATTGAGTTGAGGCATTTGGGAATTTCCGCGCCAACGCTTCAGGCATCGATACGCCGGGCTCCCGCATTCTGCGCTGATGTTCAAATCGATCGAACAGCTTCGCCAGATGTTCGCGAAGAGGAGCCACGATGGCCGCCGGCAACACTGTCACTCGATCCTTCCCTCCTTTGGCGTCCCGCACGATGAGTTCGCCACGCTCGATGACAAGATCTTTGATGCGCAGCCGGTGTGCTTCCATCAAACGCAGGCCGCTGCCATAGAGCAAACTCGCGATCAGCCAGCAGGTCCCCTCGAGTTGCGCCAACACCGCCCGCACTTCAACGGGGGTCAGCACCACCGGAAGTCGCTTGGGACGCGAGGCTCGGGTCACGTTCTCGAGCCAGGGCAAATCGACATCGAGCACCTGCCGGTAGAGAAACAGCAGTGCCTGAAGCGCTTGGTTCTGAGTGGACGCCGATACCTTGGCCTCAACCGCCAAATGCGTCAGGAAAGCCTCAACGTGGGCCGGACCCATTTCACGAGGATGTCTGCGGGCGTGGAATTTGACATACCGCCGCATCCATTGCAGGTAGGCCTGTTC
>JBARBX010000259.1:0-1597 GCA_049793535.1 Steroidobacteraceae bacterium
GGCCGCGGCGATCGCCCCTGTACAGCGTCGAAGTGCGATCTCATCGGGAACCTCGCCGGCGAGCCGGGACGCGAGCGCCAACGGATGGCCCCACAGCGCGTCCGCTTGCGGCTCGAGGTCGGCGCCGCGTTCCAAAGGCACGCCGCCGAGATGTTCCGCGGCGGCGGCGACCGCGGTGAGCAGCGGCGCGAAGTCGATCGAGACGGCCCGCGGCAACGCGGCGAGATACGCGCTGATGGGGTGCAAGGGGCGGCCGGCGATGAGCCGCTGCATCTCCTCATGCCACCAGTTGAGTTTCAAGCGCGCCGCGCTCGCTTCGGTCGCGGGGTCCATCAGCGCCTGCCATTCGGCGCCGAGGGCGAAGATGCCGAGCAGGGGTTCGCGCGTATCCGCCGGGGCGAACAACCAGCTCCAGTAGCGTGCGGAACCGGCAGGAACCGCGCGGGTTTGATAGATCCCATCAAGTGCCTTCAGGATCGGCCTCGCTCGCCGCGTCGGGGTCGGCATCGGCGTCGCCATCGCGCGGGATTCGGGTCAAGCTCGACACGGGCTCGATGGGATCGATCTCGCGATTGACGCGAAGTCCGAGCTCCGGAAAGCGTCGGGCGGCGGGCAGTACCTGCTGTTCCAGCGAGCCCACCGCCTTGTTGAAGGAATCGACGCTGCCGCCGAGCGATTTTCCCAGCCTGCCCAGGTGCTCGCCGAACACGGCCAACCGCTTGTGAAGGTCTTCGCCGAGACGGCGGATCTCGGCGGCATTCTCGGCCAGAGCCGTTTGCTTCCAGCCGTACGAGACGGCCTTCAATAGCGCCACCAGACTGGTCGGGGTCGCGACCATCACGTTCTGCCGCAGCGCTTCGTCGATCAGTCCCGGATTCTCCTGCAACGCCGCCGACAGGAACTGATCGCCGGGCAGGAACAGGACGACGAAGTCCGGACTGCGTTCAAACTGCGCCCAGTACTGTTTCGAGGACAGCTCGCGAATGCGCGCGCCGACAATTTGCGCGTGGCGGCGCAGTTGCGCGCTGCGTTCCTCGTCGCTCTGGGCTTCGACCGCCGCCAGATAGGCCTCGAGCGGCGTCTTCACGTCGACGACGATGTCACGCTGTTCCGGCATGTGCACCACCATGTCGGGCCGCACGGCGCCGGTGTCGGTGCTGCGATGCGGCTGCTCGGTGAAGTCGACCCGCGAAGTCATTCCGGACAGCTCGACCAGGCGGCGCAAAGTGATCTCGCCCCATTGGCCGCGCACGTCCGGGCGGCGCAGGGCGGTCACGAGATTGCGCGTCTCGCGCGACAGCAGGCTTTGGCCGCCGGCGAGGACTTCCATTTGCGACTTGATGGTGGCGAACGCATCGATGCGGTCGCGCTCGATGGCTTGAATCTGCGCCCCGGTCTTGGCCAGCGCCTCGCGAATGGGTGCAACCATCGATTCGATCGCCGTTTCACGTTCCCTCAGCGCTTGCGAGGCATCCGATTGCTGGTGAGCGAGGTGCTGACGCGCGAGCTGCAGGAAGGTCTCACTGTTGCTTTGCAGAGTCTCGCGCGCGAGCTCGCCGAACACCGCCTGCGATTGCTCGCGGGCGCGGGTCAACGC
>JBARBX010000260.1:0-2601 GCA_049793535.1 Steroidobacteraceae bacterium
CTCCTCGGCCGAGGCGGCACCCGCGGAGGCCCCAGCCCCCAAAGGCGCGGATCCGGGCGATGCGTTCGACAAAGTCGTTGAAACCCTGGAAGCGCTGATCGAAGAGCGCGGTGAAGGTGAATCCATCTGGGGATCGATGATCAAACAGGCCATCAAGCGCCGCCATCCGGGATTCAACGAGCGCTTCTACGGATTCAGGTCGTTCAACGACCTGCTCGCCGACGCGGAAAAGCGCGGACTTCTCACCCTGCGCTCCGACGAGAAATCCGGGGGCTACCTGGTGCGGGTCGCGGACAAACTCCTGCCTCGCGCAGGTTGAAATCTCTTCAACCCGACCAACTATTCCAGGGTCCTCCTCACCACGATGAGCTGCGATCCGAAACGCTCACAGCGCGATGATTTCAGGCGTGAAACGCTCCTTCTGGGGAGGCAAACGGCACGCGGTAGGAGGAAAAGTCTCGAAAGTCGGTGGTAAGCACAAAGGCTCGCTCATAGTTGCGGGCAAGCACCACGGCGCAGGCGTCGGCGAAATCCATGCGTGGCGCCCATTGTTCCACTTCATTGAAAACCGGCTGGATCAGCGCGGTAGCAACCGCCACAATATCCATGCGCGCTACGAGCCTGCGCAGAGCGCGCATCGCTGTGGGATGGTTTTCAAGTCCATGCTGAGCCTCGGCGATCGCTGCCTCAAACGTTATGTAACGGGCAGGAACGGCGCGAAAAACCCGTACCGCCCAGGCATGATCGGCATCGCCCCGGTCAATCGCCGCTTTAAGCGGCCCGGCGTCGACGATGACCGTTCTTTTCGGCGAGACGGCGGCGGACTTTTTCACGGAGAGAAGCCTTGTCTTGCGGCAGCGTCACGGCCCCGAAAACATCTTCCAGGCCTACGAAGGGATGGTCTGAGCCTGCGGCACGGCGTTCAAATACATAATCGCCGTTCTCACCCTTTACGACGATGGAATCGCCGCGATCGGCAGCCTCGCGTGCCTTGCGAAAGCTGCGCAAGAATTCGGTCAGCGTGATTTTCATGACAATCAGATTATCAGATTAGGCGAATTTCGTCAAAAAACGCTCGCCTCTATTTCGCCGCCTTGCTCTCGAAAGAGGCCGCCAAGGCGAGGAACATATAATTGGTTCCACCGCCCCCCATGACGTATTCGCTTTGCTGCCAGAAGTACGGCCAGACCTTAAGTTCGGGAAGGTCGGGTCTGATCAGCGCCGTGCCGGAAATGACTCCGCCCGGAATGTAGCTCCAGTCCGCCCGGTTCCCGCCATAGGCCACGGTCGCCGATTTGGCGCCCACCCCTGAGGCGAACGCCTCGGTGTTCTCGCCGGGATGCACTCCCAGCACGAAGTTCAATGCTTCCATCTGCAGCGCCTTCGAGGTGTACTGCGGCCAGGCCTTGCGAAAGAAATACTGCCGCACGCCGAATTCCTGGATGTCCCAACCCGCGCCCCAGATGTAGGGCTTGTACGGGACGCCGTAGGGTGTCTTCGTCGCTTCTTCGGTGAGCATGCGCTGATAGGCCTGCACGGCGGCGGCCACATCCCGGGTGAAGGCCGCGTCCTTGATCAAGGGCATGACATTGGCGAGATTGGCACCGGTCTGGTCGATGTGTGCAACGATCTGCAGCCTGAGCGCCACGAGCTTTTCCAAGAGCTTGGGATCGTGCGTGGTCTGCGCGAGTTCGCACAGCGCGAAAACCTCAGGCCTAAGGCTCGCCGCGCGATCGACGGCGTGGACATATAGATCCTGCGCGGCGGCAAAAGCGTCGGCGGACATCTGCGGGTTTGCCGTTTTCAGCACGCGCGATGCCGCGGCCAATTGCGCGGCGGTGTCCAGTTCGCGATCGGGATTGTCCTCGGTGAATACCCAACGGTCATCCGGCAGGCTCGAGGTCGTGGACGTCCTCTCTCCGGGCTTGAGCTTGGGGTCATAGACCAGTCCATCCGACACGGTGGAGATGTCGCCCAGCAGCGTGTATTGCGGCAAGGTCGGAGCGATGATGCCGCGATAGGTTCGCCCCATCGCCTGGTAGCCGCCGAGAACGCTGAGCAAGCCGTGCTCGATCTGCTGGATGGCATCGTTCTTGCCGTCGGGCTTGTGAATCTGCGTCAGTTTCCGCTGTTCGTCGATGGTCGTGGCGTCGTAGTTCAGGCCGAACTCTTCAATCATCTTCGACAACAGCCATACCGTTCCCATCTGCGATTCGACCCGCAGGTCGTAGTCGCCGGCGTCGTGCCAGCCGCCGCTATTCAGCCCCGGAACGTGTTCGCCCGGCTGGAATTTTGTGAGGGTGGAAGGGCCCTGCGAGTAGCCATCGAAATGGTTGTAGTTGATCGGCGCCATGCGGGCATCGTCCTGGTGGTCGAGACCATGCCAGGTTCTGTAGTTCTCGACGACCTTCATGTGCGACATCTGCACGGGGAGAAAGTACTCCAGCGTCGGTTGCCACACATACCGATCGTACACATCCGCCGCGATCTTGAAGGGATGGCTGATTTCGCCGCGATAGCCGAGCACGTACATGCCCTCGGCCGTCACGCCGGAAAGATCGGCGCTCAAATAGTGGTAGCGAAGAAAGTCTCCCCAGGGCC
>JBARBX010000261.1:0-1686 GCA_049793535.1 Steroidobacteraceae bacterium
ATCGACCGCGAGATGGTGCGCTCGATCAATGAAATCGGGCACCTCACCGGCAAGCAGACCATCGCCGAGTTCGCCGAGAATCAGGAAATCATCAACATGCTGCAGAGCCTGGGTGTCGACTACGCGCAAGGCTACGGCGTGTCGCAGCCGCAGCGCGTGCTCAAGGCCGCCAACAGCGCCTGATTGCCGCGGATTCTCAGGTCCGCCACTCGAAGCGCATCGACAAATCCACCGCGCGCACGTGCTTGGTGATGCTGCCGACGGAGATGAAGTCGACGCCGGTCTCGGCGATTTCACGAATCGTCGCCGCGGTGATGCTGCCGGAGGCCTCGAGCTTCAGCGGCTGCGGCGCGCCGGCATTGAGCGCCACCGCCTCGCGCAACAAGGGCAGCGAGAACTCGTCGAGTAGGGCGATGTCGGCGCCCGCGTCGATGGCCTGGCGCAGCTCGGAAAGATCCTCCACCTCCACCTCCACCGGGACGCCTGCGCCGCCGCGCCGGGCCGCGCCCACGGCACCCGCGATCGAGCCCGCGGCCATGATGTGATTCTCTTTGATGAGAATGCCGTCGAACAGTCCCATGCGGTGATTGTGGCCGCCCCCGACCCGCACCGCATACTTCTGCGCCGTGCGCAGTCCGGGAATGGTCTTGCGCGTGTCGAGCAGCCGGCAATGCGTGCCTGCGAGCAGCGCCGCATAGGAATGTGCCGCGGTGGCGGTGCCGGAGAGCAACTGCAGAAAGTTGAGCGCCGTGCGCTCGGCCGTGAGCAGCGAACGCGCAGAACCCTCGACCTCGAACAGCAGCTCACCGGCGGCGATGGGGTCGCCCTCGGCGATGCGCCACTCGATCCGCACCCGCGCATCGACTTGAGCGAACACAGCCTCGACATAAGGCACGCCGCACACGACGGCCGATTCGCGCGTGATCACCGAGGCGCGGCCGGCCCGATCCGCGGGGATGAGGGCCGCGGTCAAATCACCGCTGCCGATGTCCTCGGCCAACGCACTCGCGACCTGTCGCGGCAGGTCGTTGGGAACCGGCACGGACCCGAGCGCTGCCACCCTGGGCTACACCGTCGCGCCGCTTACAGCGGCAGGCCGTGCGACGGGCCGATCATGCACATGAGCATGGGGATGGAGAGCAGGAAATTGATGCGCGAGGCATACAGGGCGGTCTTGCGCGCCGCCGCCTTCTCCGCGTCGGTGGCGGGCACGATCCCCAGGAGCTTCTTCTGATTGGGCCAGATGAGCCCCCAAACATTGAACAGCATGATGGTTCCAAACCAGGCGCCGAACCCCATGATGACATTGGAGTGGGACACCGGCTGCTCCAGCAGGCCGAAGGTAAACGTATTGATGAAGCGGCCATGAGTTTGCGACAGGAGCCAGGCGCCCAACAGCCAGGTGCCAAGCGCCGACCAGCGGAACCACAGCAGCGCGAGCGGCGCCACATATTTGTTGACGCCCGCGCCCCCGGGTCCGCCCTTGTCCGCGGCGGCCACCGCCATGGCCGGGGTCTGCACGGCGTTGAAGTAGTAAAGAAGGCCGATCCAGAACACCCCGAACACAATGTGCAGCCAGCGGGTGAAGCTGGCCAGGGTCGCGGCGTTGAAGTTGAGCCCGCCCTCGACCAAGACGGCAATGGCAATGGCGAGCACGAAGCCCAAGATGAGAGACCACTTCACGGT
>JBARBX010000262.1:0-1544 GCA_049793535.1 Steroidobacteraceae bacterium
CGAAAGAGCCTCCGTAGGCCTCGAACTCGGTACCCGGATTGTCGTGCCCGCTCTTGGTCTGAATCGCGAGTGCGCCGCCCAAGGTATTGAGCCCGAACACGGGATTGGAGCCCGATACCAGCGTCACCGTGGAAATCGCCGATTCGGGAATCAAGTCCCAATTGACGGTGTCCCCGAAGGACTCGTTCAGGCGCACGCCGTCCACGTACACGGACAGGCCCTGCGGCGTGCCGAGCAGGGGCGAGGCCGTGAATCCGTGGTAATTGACGTCCAGCTGAAAGGGATTGGCGGCGCTCTCATTGACATTGATGCCGCTGAAGTTGGCGTTGAGATAATCGGCTATCCCTACGACCTGCTGGCGTTGCAGGTCCTTCGAGTCCGCGGTCTGCACATTGGCGGGCACCTGGTTCAACGGCAATCCGAGCCCGGACAAGGGCGCGGTGGCGATCACGGTGATCTGGGGTAGTTCGTGCGCGGTGGCGGGATTATCGGGCGCCGCAGCGCTGTCCGCGTCATCCGCCGCGGCGGGGCGCGGCATCGCGACTCCCGCAATGCCGATCGCGCACAGCGCCACTCCCAGTATCCATTGCGGCATGGATTCATCGTCCATGAACAGGGGTCCATGGACCATAGAGAAATTCCCGGTTATACCCGGGAATTTTTCCCGGCCGCGGCGGCAGCGCCGACATCCGTCAGGCGATCCATGCGGATCAGAACGAGATCCGCACTCCGCCGAACGCCGCGAACGGTGCGGCTGGGCTTAAGAATCGATTGTCGACTCCTGGGCCGTTGGTTACACCGGTGGGAGGAATTCCCGGGGCGCCGATGCCCGTGGGGTCGCTCAGGATGCCCCAGGTCGCATACCTGCGATCGAAGAGATTGTTGATCGAAGCGAATATTTCGAAGTGCGAGACCGGCTTGTATGATGTATGCAAGTTGACGACCGTATACCCCGGGATCGGTGCGAGTTGATTGGACTGGTCGCCAACGTAAAAGACGCTGCTCACGACATTCAGCGTCGCGCCCATCGTCCAACCCGCCAGGAGCCCATAGTCCGCTCCGAGCTTCAGCCGGTGCTCCGGGATGCCTGGCAAGCGGTCGCCGGGCTCCACCTGAATATTGCCGTTGACGTCTTGGTAGGGACTCGAAGGCGAGGGCATCAGCAGAGGCGAACGAAAGGTCGCCTGAACGAAGCTATAGTTGGCGTAGGCCGACCAGCTCTGGCCACGATAAGTCAAGCCTGCCTCGACGCCCTGGCGGCGCGTGTCGCCGATGTTTTGGAAGAACCCTTCCGCGACCGAAGTCGAAATGCCGTAGATATCATCCTCGAGCAGCGTGCGGAACACGCTCAAGTTCCAGGACATCTCGCTGCCCATCCCGGCCACGCCAGGGATTCGGCCGCGCAAGCCCAGCTCCGCGGTGTGTGCGATCACCTGACGCAAATTCGGCGGGTCGCCGGCAAGATTCGTGGGCAATAGGCAGGGAGTGAGCGGGTTGGAGCATTCAATCTCGCTTGCCGTCGGTGTGCGCGTGTTTTGCGAAAG
>JBARBX010000263.1:0-4558 GCA_049793535.1 Steroidobacteraceae bacterium
GCCTCTACGTGCCGAGCGCAAGTGCATTGGCCGGCACGATCGTGCATCCGTCGCGGCGGGGGCGGGCGCTCGCGATCGTCAACGGAGGGGTGACCGTTGCGGTAGCGCTCGGTGTTCCGGCGGGTGCTTTTCTTGGGGCAAATTTCGGCTGGCGATCAACGTTTCTGGGCGTTGCCGTGCTCTCCCTCATCGCTTGGTTGGTGCTTGCAATCCGTTTGCCGCGCGGCGAGGGAGCAAGTCGCGCGGCGAGTCTTTTGGAGCGCCTCGCCATAGTCCGACTACCGGGCGCCTTGCCGGTGTTATTGACGACTGCCATCTGGGCGACTGGCGCCTATACGGTCTACACGTATGTGGCCTTGTTTTTGAGTGCAAGCGCCGGCTTGTCCACCGAGCATGCGGGCATGATGGTAACTCTCGTGGGCGTGGCCGCCGCGATGGGTGTTGCCCTCGGCGGCCTTGCCAACGACCGTTATGGGACCCGCACAGTCCAGGCAATCACGCTGCCTCTAATGGCGTGCGCCTTCGGCGGCTTGACGATTCTGTCGCTAACGTTCGTGCCCACACCGCTCTTCGCCTTAGCGCCCTTCCTGATTCTTTGGGGCTTCAGCGCCTGGGGCTTCTTTCCAGCACAACAACACCGCGTCATCGCCGTGGTCGGCGACGGCCATGCGTCCGTCGGCATGTCGCTGAATGCCTCGTTCATGTATGCCGGGTTTGCATTGGGAGCCGCGTTGGGGTCCGTTGTTATAGCCGCCTTTTCGGTGCATTGGATAGGCGCGGCCGGTTCGATTTGCGTAATGGGTGCCGCGATGTTGTCTCACCGTACCTGGTTGCGTCATCCGGCCGAAGCGCAAGCGCCAGCGATCCTCTCATGAACTCACGCGAAAAATCAGGCGCTCAAAGGGTGGTGCGAATACTAGGCGACATTCATGCTCGCGTCGCGATCCCGAGTTGAAACTGTAGAGCTTTTCATGTCCTGTTTAGGAGTAAGTTCCATGTCGACTAAGAATGGCCCCAGCATCGTCACCGCCCCCACACGATTTATTCAGGCGGGAAACGAGCGGTACGCATATCGGCGCTTCGGCTCCGGGTCGAACCTTCCGCTGCTATACCTACAACACTTCACCGGAACGCTCGATAATTGGGATCCCGCCGTGACAGATCCGCTCGCGACGGACCGAGAAGTAATCCTGTTTGAAAACGCCGGTTTAGGGCGATCCAGCGGCTCGGTGCCAACCACCATCGCCGGCATGTCCATGCACGCCCAGGCCTTCCTGGACGCGTTGAAGTTGAAGACGTGCGATGTCCTTGGTTTCTCGTTAGGTGGCATGGTCGCTCAGCAAATGGCGCTCGAACGACCTTTGAGCTTCCGTAGAATAATCCTTGTCGGGACAGCGCCCAGAGGCGGTGAGGACATCATGCACCTCGACAAGCCCCGCATTGCCAAGCACCTCGGGGACCCGACCCTCAAAGGGTACGCCGTGCTGCAGAAGATCTTTTTTGCACCGACCAACTCGAGCCAGTCTGCCGGTGCTGCGTTTATTCAGCGGCTCATGCAACGCAGCGAAGATCGGGAGCCTGTCTCTGGGCCGGCCGTGGCTCAGGCGCAATTGGCAGCTTTTCGTGAATGGGAGCGAGCATCGGGCGAGCGGTTTGCGGAACTCAAGGAAATCGACCATCCAACGCTCGTGATAAATGGCATCTTTGACGACATGATTCCCGTATTGAACTCATATTGGCTAAGCGCCCACCTGCCGAACGCGGTTCTCATGACCTATCCGGACTCCGGGCATGGCTCCCTGTTTCAATTCCATGAGTCCTTTACCCGCCAGGCTGCCGCATTCCTTGCATCAGAGTCTGCATACGCACCGTATTGAAACTGAGTTCGCTTTCGGCCCATGGCAAATAAACTAGTTACTGTCGCCGGTGTGCAATTTACCGACACTACACTATGCAATGCGGCGGTCGACCTGCTGGCCGAAACGTCGCCCAAGTTTCTCTACAACCACTGCATTCGAGCGTATGTCGTCGGCATTCTTGCCGTAGAAGTCATGGGCAATTGTGTAGGTCTTCCGTGGCCCTGTTGCCGAAGCGAGATCATATCCTTACCGACGAAACAGAAAGCGGTTACGTCTTCACAGTTCGCAACTATGCTTCCCGATAGCCGACGGCGTGATCGGCAGCTTGAGGTCTGAAAAATCAGACCACCTCAGTTGATGGGGTTTTTCGAGGTCGACCGCCTTTACGACCGTTGGCTCGCGAGCTTTTGCGCTTCGCACGTGAGGTCACCTGGCCGCCGCGGCTGGCAAAAATCGCTGCAACGGATCGGGAGGGCAGCATCGCCGGTAGGATTGCTGTCAGGAGCCCATGCACACTGATGTGAACGTCTCGTTCTTCAATTGGGCTCTCGGTCGGCCGCATTGTTCCTCTTCTATATCTCTCTGTTGCAGATCGGTTGGATCTTTCTAAATTGCTACCTCTACTCCGCGCTCATCGATGCCAACAACCTGTTGGTGCCGGCGGCAGCTCCCTCCCCCGCACTCGGCTCGGTCGCCGGCGCGAGGCGGATCAGGCGGTTGTAGCTGGGGGCGTGTCTCCTTGCAGCCTGTCGGCGAACTCTATTTTATGGCCCTGGTCTCCGCGTTGAGCGACGGATCGCGAGCAAATGCCTCTGCGATGAAGTCCATGAACACCCGCGCTCGCCGCGGCAGCAGCCGGTTTGCCGCATACACAAAGTGGATCGGCACGGGTGGTCCGTGATGATCAATCAGCAATGAACGTACGCGTCTATCGGCGAGCGCGTCTTCGAACAGCCAGCTCGGTGCGTAGGCGATGCCAATTCCATCGAGCACAGCACTGCGAATGCCATCCGGAGAGTTCACGCGAAAGCGTCCGCGAACCACCACGTCGATGTCTCGGAATGACCAGGTGCTGCCGGCGGAGGAGAGAGTGTAGAGTATACAACTGTGATTGCGCAGATCGTTCGGGTTGGCCGGTGCCGAATGCTCAGCCAGATACTCGCTGCTCGCAACGCAGAGTCGCTCGACGGCGCCAATGCGTCGCGCCTTCAGCGCACTGTCTTTGAGAGTTCCGATGCGGATCGCCAGGTCAATCCCCTCCTCGACGAGATCGATGTAGCGATCGCCAATCTGTAAATCGATCTCCATTTCTGGGAATTGCGCCAGGATTGCTTTCACTTGGGGCAGGATGTGGGAGCGGCCGAGCACTGTGGGGCACGCCACGCGCAATAGCCCCTGCGGGGCGTTCTCGCCGCGAGCGTTCGACTCTGCCTCCGTGATCGCGTCGATGACACGTCTCGCCTCGGTGTAATAGCGCTCTCCCTCCGGGGTCAAGGTGAGCTTGCGCGTCGAGCGGTGAAGGAGCCTCGTCCCCAGATGCTTCTCGAGCGCTGCGATGTGCCGGCTGACATTCGGTTGTCCCGTCCCCAATTCCCGGGCGACGGCGGAGAAGCTTCCAGTCTCGACCACCCGGGCAAAGCTGTGCATGAGGAGAAATCTATCCATCGGAAGGTCTCGAAGCGGATATTGATGCAATACGAGCATGAATATTATGCCAAGTGAACAGACTTATCTAATTTGGAGGATGGGGGGACACTACGGGTTGAGAATTGACGAGTTGGCGGGGCGGAGACGCTCCAGATGCTTCGAACATAGATAGGAGTAGCGATGAAGAAGCTCGACAACAAGGTAGCCGTGATTACCGGCGGCACCTCCGGCATGGGACTGGCAACGGCGAAGCGATTCGTGGCTGAAGGCGCCCATGTGTTCATCATGGGTCGTCGCCAGCACGAGCTCGACGCGGCGGTGAAGGACATCGGCACGCAGGTCACGGGCGTGCAGGGCGATATCGCCAAATTGGCGGACCTCGATCGGCTGTATGAAATCGTCAAAGCGCAGAAGGGCCGCGTCGACATTGTCTTCGCCAATGCGGGCGTCGGCGAATTCGTGGCCACGGATGCTGTGACCGAGGCTCATTTCGATAGGACGTTCGACGTCAACGTCAAAGGCACGCTGTTCACCGTGCAAAAGGCGCTGCCGCTCATCAATGACGGCGGATCCATTATCCTCACAGGCTCAATCGCCTCGGTCAAAGGCATTCCGGCGTTCGGTGTCTACTGTGCCAGCAAAGCAGCTATCCGTTCCTTTGTGCGCACCTGGACGCTGGAACTCAAGGATCGCAAGATCCGCGCCAACGTCATTAGTCCCGGCACGATCGACACACCGATCTTGGCGCCGCTGCCTAAGCAGGCCATCGCCCAAATCGTCGCCGGCATTCCGATGGGGCGCATGGGTAGCGCCGACGAAATTGCCAAAGCGGCGGTATTTCTGGCTTCGGACGACTCGAGTTTTGTCACCGGCATCGAATTGTTCGTGGATGGCGGTACGGCGCAGGTCTGACGGAAGTCGCGGTAAGGTACCCTATCGAAATCCGTCGCTGACCAGTCGTCTCGATGTGGTTCTGCACGCGGTCCTGGAGGCATGATGAAATTCTATTCGTGGTCAATTGGACTACTCGGCATACTGGCGGGGGTGCCGGC
>JBARBX010000264.1:0-4465 GCA_049793535.1 Steroidobacteraceae bacterium
TACCGAACCGGCTTGTGCCTGGAAACTCAGCATTTTCCGGATTCGCCCAACCAGCCAAGCTTCCCATCGACATTGTTGAGGCCTGGACAGATATATGCCGAGAAAACCCTCCTGGTCTTCCGCACCAAGGAATAGAGCGATTCCCGCTACGCGGCCGACAGCCGAAACAGGCCGGCGCCGTGGCGCGGTATGAGCGGGACAAACTCATCTTGAACAGGTTTGAGGTCTGATCGCTGCCACAGATCCCGTACCCGCGCGACCCCCTTCACACCCAATTCCTCGAGTTTGATCGTCACGGGCGCCGGGGTTTCGCGCAGGTTGAAGACGGCGACATAGATATCTTGACCCACCGCGGACTTCGCGCGCCATGCCGCCAAGCCGTCCTTTCTAAAAAGCTCGCGACCATCGATGCTGGCCTGATTCACGGCCAGGACCTCGTCGTTGGTGAGCAGCGATAACGTGAAATCGTCGAGCTTGCGCAGATCTCCGCCCATCATCAGAGGGGATCGTGCGATCGACCACAGTGTCAGCAAAGTCACCTGTTCTTCGGCCGTGAAACGCGTCTTCCGGCGGCCCAATTCAAGAGTTCCCAGTGGCAGCATGTCGGCATCAGGCCAATTTCCAGGCCGCGCGTAACTGCTCCAGTTCTTGAGCCGGTCGAACTGCTCGAGCAGCAACGGCCAGGTGTCCCAGAAATCGTCGCTGATACGCCACAGATTGGCGTTGAGTGCCACATCGGCGGCGGCGGCCAGCGGCGTCTCGCCGGGAGACAGAGAAAGCAACATAGGACGCCCACAGCGTCCGATGGCGCGGTGCACCGCGTGAATTTCGGGAGCATTGCGGAAATATGGACGGCTCATGTCGTCAGCCTTGACGAAGTCCACCCCCCAGGACGCGTACAGCCGAAATATCGAGTCGTAGTATTCCTGTGCGCCGGGCTTTGACATGTCGATCCCGTACATGTCGGCATTCCACGCGCACACATTCACACGGTCTGCAATGTCGTTCGCGCGCGACCGCGCCCCTAGGATGGGCGTGTTTTGCCGTGCGGCCTGGCGCGGCACACCGCGCATCATATGAATGCCGAATTTTAATCCGAGGCTGTGGATATGGTCGGCCAGTGGTTTGAAGCCTGCTCCATGCGCGGCCGATGGAAAACGATTGGCGGCGGGGATGAGTCTTCCCCACTCATCCATGCTCAGCGCAGCGTCCTTTCGATAGTCAAAGCTGTTGGCACCCGGCTCATTCCACTGGGCGTCGATGGTGAAGATGTTGTAACCATGCGGCAGCAGTTGCGCCGCCATGATCTGCGCGACCGCCCGGGCTTCCTCCTCGCGGATCGTTGTCGCGAAGCTATCCCAGGAATTCCAGCCCATGGGCGGTGCCGGCGCAAGCCTGCGGAAATCCTCCGAGTTCTGTGCGGCCCGCAGAACGACGGGACTGAGTGCGATACCTGCCAGCACCTCCCGGCGTGAGATTCCCATAAGATTGGGCGCTCTCAGCGTAAATTCAGTACGACGATCGACTTCGCCGGCAGCGACAGCGACACAACGCGACCCAAGATCGTGGCTCCGTCAAAGGCGACTGGATGCACCGCCTCCGGCTCATCGAAGGTGTTGCGCGCATCCATCGCCGATGCCGTCAGCAGCGTTCCGGTCACCTGCTGCGGAGTCGCACCGGAGATGGCCATGGAAAAGGCAATGGATTTATTCGGAGCGAGATTGACCAGCGCAATGGCGATCGCGCCGCTGAGCGTGCGCGCGGCCGACAAGCTGATCGCCGGGACCGAGACGCTGCCGAGGACGTAGCGTGGCGCGGTCAGGTCTATGGGCAGAAAGGTTGCGTCTTGGAAGGGCTCGAACATCTTGAAAACATGGTACGTGGGCGTGAGCAGCATCTGCGGCCCTTTGGTCAGGATCATCGCCTGCAGCACGTTGACCATCTGCGCGATGTTGGCCAGGCGCACACGATCGGCATGATGGTGGAAAACATTGAAATTGAGCGCGGCGACAACGGCATCGCGCAGGGTATTTTGCTGGTACAGAAACCCCGGCTCGCGGCCCGGTTCCGGATCGTACCAGGTGCCCCACTCGTCGACGGCAAAGGCAACCTTTTTCTCAGGATCGTTCCGGTCCATCAACGCGCTATTCTGGCTGATGAAATCTTCCATTCTCAGGGTGTGCGCCAGCGTGGAGATCCACTCGTCCTCGCCAAATCCCGTGGCCCTGCCTTTGGCCTGCCATTTGTCGCCGGGGATGGTGTAGTAGTGAAAGCTGATGGCACCCAGGTTGCGGCTCACCTTGGAGATGAGCGCCTCGGTCCACGAAGTGCCGTTGTCGTTGCCGCCGCTCGCCACCAACACGGGGCGCGCTCCCATGGGCGCCTTCAGGAAATTTGCGTACTGGCGATAGAGGTCAACATAGTAGTCCGGCGTCATGTTGCCGCCGCAGCCCCAGGCTTCGTTGCCCACCGCAAAATACGCGATCTTCCACGGCTTGGGGTGACCGTTTCGAGCCCGTTCCGCCGTCAGCGCCGTCGGCCGGTCAGAAGTCATGTACTGCAGCCACTCTGCCATCTCGCGCGCCGATCCCGTCCCCAAATTGCCGTTGATGTAGGCGTCGGCGCCGATCATCTCCGCAAAATCCAGAAATTCGTGCGTGCCAAACGCGTTAGTTTCGGGAACGCCGCCCCAATTGGTGTTCAGGGTCACGGGGCGTTGCGCGCGCGGACCGATGCCGTCCCGCCAATGATATTCATCCGCAAAACAGCCGCCCGGCCAGCGCACCACGGGCACATGAAGTTCGCGCAACGCGCCAATGACATCGTTTCGAAAGCCGCGGACGTTTGGAATGGAGGAGTGCTCACCGACCCACACGCCTTCCTCGATGCCGCGCCCAAGGTGCTCGGCAAATTGCCCATAGATGTGGCGGTCGATCTTGGCGCCCGGTTGGTCGGCATGCAGCACCGCATTCGCGGCGGAGGCGGTCGCCTGCGCACGGGCATTCGGGGAGGATAATGCGATCGCCGCAAAAACGATCGACAGAGGGCCGATGGCGCGCAATTTCAGTGGCATCCGCGGTCCCCCTTTCATGATTTCCCCCCCTTTTTTTTTGCGGAAAATCTGCACCCATGGACCGAAGTCACGAGCATCTATAACTCAGACAATAAGCCAGTTCGGGCGGCCGAGCAAGATTGGCGATGCCTTTTGTCTGAGTTTTTTGCGGGAAGGGTGGGGCGCGACGGTTGGGCCGGGGGTCCATCCCCGCCCAGCCGCCGCGGGCGCATTTCGACTCCCGCGCCTGCATCGTGCAACTGATTCGCGCGAATAGTAGTATTGCCGCTGGTTATTCGCGAAAAGGCGGCCTTACTTGGTAAACATGACTGGAGCGGTGTCTGCTGTCGAACCGCCGGGCAGGGCTCTGAGGTTGCACGGATCGATTGCCCGCAAGTTGGGCATTGCGATTGTGTCAGGGGAATACACGCCCGGCGATCTGCTCGATGGCGAGATCTTGTCCAGCGAGCGCTTCGCGGTTTCGCGCACGGCGTACCGCGAAGCGGTGCGGATTCTGGCGGCCAAGGGGCTGGTGGATGCGCGGCCCAAGATAGGGACGCGCATCAATCCGAAATCCAAATGGCATCTGCTCGATCCGGATGTGCTGGTCTGGACGTTCGAATCAGAACCGGACATTGAGGTCCTCAATAGCCTGTTTGAGCTTAGAAACGTGGTGGAATCCGCTGCCGCCGGTTTTGCTGCGACGCGGCGCTCCGCCGCACATCTGAAGGCCATGCGCTTGGCGCTGCGGGGGATGGCAACCCACACACTGGCGACGGAAGCAGGCCGCCAGGCCGATCTCGATTTCCACACCACGCTTCTGGATGCCACGGAGAATCCGTTCATCATCTCACTGACCAGCGGCGTCAGCGCGGCGATCAATGCGACCACGGTATTCAAATCTCGCAAGGGCCCGCTACGCCGCGATCCGCTGCCCGACCATTTGCGCGTCTTCGAAGCAATAGCCGCGAAGAATCCCGCCAAAGCCCAGCATGCCATGAGCGAACTCATCGTACTGGCGCGCCTGGATACGCCAATTTCGCGGCACGCGGAGCGGCGTCGCGCGAGATGAATCCAGCCCGGCCGCGTCCTGGGGCTGACATATTGTCTGAGTTATCTTAGAATCCAGCGATTGCCCTTCGGCTTCGCGAGACTGCCGTGCCACTACGACTGCTTCAAGTGCTGCGCCCAAGCGGCGAGAGATTGGTTGCCGCCACCGACGGCTCAACCGGCTGGCGGGTAAACGGGGCGAAGACGGTACTGTCGCTGGCCGAGAACGCAATGGCCTCCAAGTCGACGCTGACCGCGGTGATCGAGGCGGCGGGACGCGGCGAAGACATCGATCTCACCGACGCCTTGAAAAGCGGCAGTATTTTGGCCCCCGTCGATCATCCGGACTCCGCACGGGTTTTT
>JBARBX010000265.1:0-1989 GCA_049793535.1 Steroidobacteraceae bacterium
AACGATAGCCGCGCACGCCGAGCGCGGCGATCAAGTCGAGGTCCGCCTCGAGCCGGTGGTAATGATCGCACGCGATCCTGCCGTCGGAACCGTCCGCGATGACGCCGGGCAGACGGCAGAAGTCATCCCAGATCGAGTCGCCCTTGCCGTCGGCGGCGGAGGCACCCTCGATTTGAAAGGCGCTGCTGGCCACACCCCAGACGAAGCCCGTCGGGAACCGTTTGGAAAGTTCATCGAAAGATTTGAAATCGTTCATTGAGTGGAGTCTTTTTTGTTGCGCCCACCACGATCCGTGGACTCGCGGATCACGAGCTCCACCGGGGGAGGGTCGATCCGCGGCCGGCGTCCGGCGATGAGCTGAAGAATTGCCTGTGCAGACCGGTCGCCGAGCTCCCCGATGGATTGCCGTATGCTGGTCAGCGGCGGCAGGCGATAGGCCGAGGCCGGCAAGTCGTCGAAGCCGATCACGGCCACATCGCCCGGCACCGAGAGCCCCTTGCGATACAGCGCCAGGCAGGCGCCGTAGGCCGTTTGGTCGTTGACGCAAAAAAGCGCGGTGAATTGGGCTTTTGAGTCGAGCAGTTCGAGCGTTGCCCGCACGCCGCCTTCCTCATGCCAATCGCCGACGGCCGCGAGCTTGGGATCGAAGGCAATCCCGGCGTCCTGCAGCGCCTTCTTGTAGCCCTCGAACCGCTCGATGGCATCCGGATGGTTTTCGGAGCCGTTGATGAAGGCGATTTTGCGGTGACCCACATTTAGCAGGTGCCGCACGGCCAGCATCGCGCCATGCCGATCGTCGATCTGCAGGCTGAACAACCCCGGCGCCCGCAACCGCCGCCCCGTGACCACGATCGACACCTCTTTGGCATAACTCTTGAGCCTCGCGTCGCTGAGACGCCCGGCAAAGACAATGATGCCGTCGACGCCGCGCCCGACAAACTCCCGCATGCAACGTTCTTCGTCCTCTTCGTGCCAATTGCCGCTCATGAATAGCGGCGCATAGCCGCGCTGGCGCAGACAGGCCTCGATTCCGCGCAGGCCTTCACCGTAGAACGGGCTGTCGATCGCCTGTGCGACCACGCCGATGGTCAGCGTGCGGCCGAGGGCGAGTCCGCGCGCCGAGGCGTTCGGCCGGAAGTCGAACTTGGCGATGGCCGCCTCGACCGCGTGCTTGAGGCCGCTGCTCACATTGACCGTGCCGTTGATGATCCGCGATACGGTGCTTGCGGAGACCCCCGCCTCGCGCGCAACCATCCGCAGCGTCGCCGACTGGCGCGGCCGGGGTCCGCTCTTGCCGGGAGTGGGGGCTGAAAGTTTTGACTTCATCTCGTCATCCGCTGTCTGCGCAATTGCATAATACCGACGTCAATGAGTGCCATTCGCGCGCTCACGAGGCCAGCGCCTGTTTCGGCTGTGTGAGAATTGCTTCCAATTCCTCCAGTGTCTTGCCCTTGGTTTCGGGCGCCAGCAGCACGATGAACAGCAGGCCGGCGGCCGCCACCAGTCCATAGGCCAGAAATGTGCCCGAGGGACCCCAAGTCGCGAGTTCCATGGGGAACAGCAGCGTGACGCTGGCGCTGACCAGCGAGTTCCAGAATCCCACCACTGAAATGGCCGCGGCCCGTTCTTCATTCGGGAATATCTCGGACAGCAGCACCCACATCACCGGACCCAAGGAGATCGCGAAGGAGGCCACGTAGGCGATGATGGCGATCAACACCACGGTTTCATGCGGCTCCTGCGCCGAGTGAAACGCCCAGCAGATGGTCAGCAATGACAGGGTCATGCCGATGAGCCCGATGGCGAGGAGCGGCTTGCGCCCCAGGCGATCGATCAGCCAGATGGCCACGAAGGTCATGCCCACGTTGACAAGGCCGACGAGCACCGATTGCGCGAAGGATGTCGAGAGCTTGCCGCCGGATGAGGCGAAGATGGTGGGCAGATAGTAGAAGACGGCGTTGATGCCGGTGGCTTGCTGAATGAAGGCAA
>JBARBX010000266.1:0-10348 GCA_049793535.1 Steroidobacteraceae bacterium
TCGCCCAGCTGCGTGCCATCGAACGGTTGCGCAAAAAGCGCTAGGCTTCTAGCCTACGGAACTGTCATGCAGCTCTCCGTCGTCATACTTGCCGCGGGTCAGGGTAAACGGATGCATTCCGATTTACCGAAAGTGCTGCAGCCTTTGGCGGGGCGACCGCTCCTTCAGCACGTGATCCGCACCGCGCGCGCCTTGGAGCCGGCGCATATCTATGTGGTGTACGGGCACGGCGGCGCGCAGGTGCAGGCGGCGCTGTCGCATGAGCCCGTCGAGTGGATCCTGCAGGCCGATCAGCTAGGCACGGGCCATGCCGTCATGCAGGCCATGTGCGTGATACCGGACGATCACACGGTGCTGGTGCTATACGGCGACGTGCCCCTGATCCGGACTCCCTCCCTGACCAAGCTCGTATCCCTGGCCAACGAGGGCGCGTTGGCCGTGCTGTCCGTCGATCTCGAGGATGCGGCAGGCTATGGGCGCATCGTCCGCAACGCCGAGGGCCAGGTCCGCGCCATCGTCGAGCACAAGGACGCGAGCCCGGAGGAGCTGCAGATCCGAGAACTCAACACGGGGCTGATGGCCGCGCCCGCGCGCCTTTTGCGCGAATGGCTGCTGGGATTGGGTAATAACAATTCCTCGCGCGAGTACTACCTGACCGACGTGGTCGCGGGCGCGGTGCAGGCCGGCCACCGCGTCGAACCCGTGCGCTGCACGAACACCGCCGAGGTCATGGGCGTCAACGACAAGATTCAGCTTTCGAAAGTCGAGGCCCTATACCGGCGCGAGCGCGCGGAACAGCTGATGCTCGCGGGCGCCACGTTGGCGGATCCGGAGCGCATCGATATCCGCGGCGAAATTCAAGTCGGCCGCGATGTGTTCATCGACGTCAATGTGGTCTTGATCGGCGAGGTTGCGCTGGCGGCGGGCGTGAAGATCGGCCCCAACTGCATCATCACCGATTCGCGGATCGGCGCCGCGACGGAAATCCACGCCAACAGCGTGGTCGACCATGCGATCGTGGCGGAAAACTGCCGCATCGGTCCTTTCGCGCGCGTTCGGCCCGGGTCGACGCTGCATCACGACGTGCACATCGGCAATTTCGTCGAGATCAAGAGCAGCGAAATCGGCGCCGGCAGCAAGGCGAACCACTTGGCCTATCTGGGCGACTCCCAAGTGGGCAGCGGCGTCAATGTGGGCGCCGGCAGCATCACCTGCAACTACGACGGGTATAACAAGTGGCCGACCGTCATCGAGGACGGCGCCTTCATCGGCTCGGGCAGCATGCTGGTGGCGCCGGTGCGCATCGGCGCAGGATCCACCATCGGCGCCGGGTCCACCATCACCCAGAACACGCCGGACGGCGAACTCACGCTGACACGGGCCAAACAGACCACGGTGGCAGGATGGGAGCGGCCGCAGAAGCTCGATGAAGAGCAAAAGGCGGCTGCCATCGACGAGGCGTTGAAGAAGCCGAAGCGATGATCTGCTGAAGGCGCCGCGATCCGCGGTGCCAGCTCAACATCAAAGGCGTGCCGCCGTTGCATCGCGCCGGGCACCCGATTGCCATGAAAATTTGTCGGCTCCACTCGAATTTTTAACAACTCCAATACACCACCCACCGCACGATGGCGGCGATTATTGTCGGTCATGACAGTCCTGTCACACAGGGTGTCGACTCGGGAGATCAAACCATGAGCCTCAGCCTGGGCAGCCCCACGTTCGCTTTCACCGCGCGCGCCGCCCAATGCGTTCTTCTTGCCGGCGCGCTGACAATGGCTGCCTCGGGCGCGATTGCCGACATCAGTCCGTCGGCCCAGAGTCCGCAGGCTTCCTCCGGGGCAATCATTGGGATCGTGACGAATGCCGATAAGCTGCCGGTGCCTCGAGCGACTGTAACCGCCGTGCGTGCGGATGGCGGCAGCTTTCGCGCAACGCTCTCTGGTGTTGACGGCAGTTACTCGTTCTCCGACCTGCCGCCCGGCAATTGGATCCTCACTGTACATGTGGACGGCACTTCAAGCGCAGGGTCCTCGGCGGAAGTCACTGCGAACAACGCCACCAGGTATGACGTTGTGATGAAGGTTCTTGGGACGTCGCCGGTTCTCGTAGCGACGCAGACCCCTGCTCTCCCGGCGCCCGCGGCATCGGCAACCGCGCCGACGGTGCCCCTCGGCCTGCAAGCGCCCGTTCCCGGCCCCGCCGTCGACAACGACACTCCGTTCGCATATGCGGATTTCACCTGGCTGAACGGCAGTCCGCGCAACCATGCGCCGGCGTTTGACACGAAGTTCTTCACGCCGGACATCCGCATGGATGCTGTTTACACCAGCGATTTCAACCACCCCAAGGATCACACCATCGTCGGGTCCACCGAGGAATTTCGCGCAGGTGAAGTCCAGCTGGAGCAGGTGAGCTTTGGCGGCGATTTTCACTGGGACGACGTGCGCGCGCGCTTTCTTTCCATGATGGGACTGTTTTCAACCACCATACCGCGCAATGACGCGAGCTCAGGCAATGTTGCCGGCGTTGGCCAGTGGGACCTTCCGGATGCCTACCGCTATCTGTCGGAAGCGAATGCCGGATATCACTGGGACGTGAACCATGGACTCAACGTCGATGCCGGGATATTCGCCTCTTACATCGGGTTGTTCAGCTTCTATAACTACGACAACTGGACCTATCAACCATCGTACGTGTCATCGAACACGCCTTGGGTCTTCAATGGGATACGAATACAGTGGTTTCCGACGAACAAACTCAAGATCGAACCCTGGCTCATCAATGGCTGGGCGTCCTACGCGAAGTTCAACTCGCATCCGGGAGTCGGCGGTCAGATCCTCTGGATGCCGAACGAGAACCTCAAGCTCGTATTCAACAACTACGGCATCGGACAGGACAACCTGTCGAATGCGGGGCCCTTTCTCAACAATGGCGTGATGATCAATTACGCCCGCACCAGTCGTATTCACACCGACGACAGCATCGAAGTGAAGTACTACGATAACAAGCTGAACGGTGCGGGGCTGTCGAAAGCGGCGTTCTCCCTTACGCTGGACGCAGGCTGTCAGTACGGCGGCGGCATCGGTTGTTCGAGCGGTCCGAACAAGAGCGCCTTTCTCGGTTGGATGCTGTACGACCGTTACTGGTTCCACAACGACCTCTGGGCCGTTACGTTTGGCGGCGGCGCCATGAATAATCCGGGCCGCTATCTGACGCTGCTACAGCCGATCAATGGAGCGACAGCCTCAACCGGCACGCCGTATTTCTCGGAACTTCCGGGGCAGAAGCTGTACCAATGGGATAGCACGATCAACTTCCAGTACATGCCCAGTGATTGGATAACGTGGTGGACGGAAGTGGGATTTCGCCATTCGGACGTCCCTTACTTTAACGGCTCCGGCGGCGTCACGCCTCCCGGCGGCAACAACGGCTTGCCCGCAGACTACGTGTGCAATTCGGGCGCCTCTGCCGGCACCAATGTCCTGACCGGAGCCGGTGGAGCAGCGGCCACGTGCGCCGGGCAAGGCGGCATCTGGTACCCGGACCTGGTCAAGCGGGAGGCCATGTGGTCGTTTGGTGTTTTGGTCAAGTTCTAGGTGTCAGTAGGCGGCCATCGACGAATAAACGAGAATAACTTCGTAAACGCGTCAAAATAGCGCGCATTCTGCGTTGACAACGCGCTCGAGTTTCGAGAAATGCGCACCGCGCAGCGCCAAAATACTCCGAAGGCAAGTGAATGAGCGAACCACAAAGCGATCCGGCCCCGCCGCAGAAAGGCCAGGACGCCATCGACCGGCGGGCATGGTCGGCGGACCGCCAATGGCGGACGGCGGGGATTGCGACCGCCGTGGTGATCTTAGGTCTTCTGGCCGCCTGGTTGGGCCCCCGCGTCTTCGGTCCGCACGAGACGCCGCCGACGGTGGCCGCGCCGCCCGGCACCTTTCGCGCCTCCTCGCAGCAGCTCAAAACATTGACGGTGCAGGCGGTGCAGTCCCACGGCTTCGTCAGCGAGGAAGTGACCGAAGGCAAGATCGCCGTCAACGGCGATCGCGCCACGCCGGTGTTCTCCCCTTATTCGGGCCGGGTCACCCGGGTCATCGCGGGATTGGGCGACACCGTGAAGGCGGGGGCGCCGCTCGCGACCCTGGAAGCATCTGAATACGTCCAAGCGCAGAACGACCTGCGTACCGCGGCGGCGCAGGTCAAAATCGCGCGTATCAACGAAACCCGCAAGCACGCCTTGTACGATGGCAAGGGCGGCAGCCTGCAGGACTGGCAGCAGGCGCAGGCGGACCTTGCGACCGCCGAGACCGCACTCGGCGCGGCGCGCAATCACTTGAGCATTCTCGGCAAGTCGGCCGCCGAAATCGACGTCTTGGAGCGGGCGGAGAACATCAATCCCGTGGCCACCTTGACCGCGCCAATCGCGGGCGTGGTGGTGGATCGCCAGGTCGGACCCGGCCAGTATCTGCAGTCCGGCAGCGGTACGCCGGTGTTCACCATCGCCGATCCCGCGACGGTGTGGCTGCTCGCGAATGTGCGCGAAGCCGACGCCGGCCTGGTGAAGCTCGGGCAGTCGGTGGAAGTGCGCGTGCTGGCCTACCCGAAGCGGACGTTCAAGGCACGGGTCACCTATGTCGCGGCTCTCATCGATTCCGTGACTCACCGGCTGCCGGTGCGCGCCGAAATCGACAACCACGATGGCGCGCTGAAGCCCGAAATGTTCGCGAGCTTCCGCATTCTGACCAGCGATGCGTCGCAATCGCCGGCGGTGCCGGAATCGGCCGTGATTTACGAGGGCGCCGCCGCGCATGTGTGGGTGGTCGCGGGTGAGGGCCTGCTCGAGCTTCGCGCCATCCGCACCGGTCGCAGCGACGACGGGCTGGTCGAGGTGCTCGACGGGTTGAGACCCGGAGAACGAGTGGTGACCCGGGGCGGACTGTTCATCGACCAAGCGGCGGCTCCCGCCTCTTCATGAACGCCATCGTCGCCTTCGCTCTGCGCCAGCGCGTGCTGATCGTCGTGCTGTTGATCATGGTGCTCGGCACGGGCCTCGCGAGCTTCCTCTCTCTGAACATCGAGGCGTATCCCGACCCGGTTCCGCCGCTCGTCGACGTCGTCACCCAAAGCACCGGGCAGTCGGCCGAGGAAATCGAACGCTACATCACGATTCCCTTGGAAATCCAAATGGCCGGGATTCCGAACGTGCAGGCCATACGCACCATATCCCTGTTCGGTCTGTCGGACGTCAAAGTGCAGTTCACCTACGACTTCACCTACCAACAGGCCGAGCAATGGGTCACCAATCGCCTGTCGCAGCTGGGCAGCCTGCCCAACAACGCCCAGCCGCAAATATCGCCCACGAGTCCCATCGGGGAGATCTACCGCTATCGGGTGGTGGGACCGCCCAACTACTCGGTCACCGACCTTAAGACCCTCGAGGACTGGGTGTTGGAACGGCGCTTCAAAGCGGTACCCGGGGTGATCGACGTCACCGGCTGGGGAGGCAAGACCAAAACCTACGACATCGCCATCGACCAGCGCAAGCTCGTCGGCTACGGACTGTCCGTGCCGCAGGTTCTGCAGGCGCTCAGCAACGCCAACATCAACGTCGGCGGCCAGACGGTGAATTTCGGCGCGCAGTCCGCGGTGGTGCGTGGGGTGGGGCTCATTCATTCGGCCGAGGAAATCCGCCACACCCTGATCACGAACAACCAGGGTGCACCGGTGCTCATCGGCGATGTGGCCCAGGTGACCATCGGGAATCTGCCGCGACTGGGGATTGCCGGCTACGACAACGTCGACGACATCGTTCAGGGAATCGTGCTGATGCGGCGGGGCGCGCAAAGCATCCCCACCATCAAACGGGTCGAAGCGGAAGTGGACAAGGTGAACAGCAGCGGGATTCTGCCCCCCGGCGTCAGCATCCAGCGAATCTACGACCGCAGCGATCTCATCCACGTGACGACGCACACGGTGCTGCACAACATGATCGCGGGAATCGTGTTGATCTTCCTCCTGCAGTGGGCGTTTCTCGGCAATATCCGCAGCGCCGTGATCGTCGCCATGACCATTCCGTTCGCGCTGTCGTTCGCGATCGGGCTCATGGTTTTGCGCGGCGAGTCGGCGAATCTTTTGTCGGTGGGCGCCATCGATTTCGGGCTCGTGGTGGATGCCACGGTCATCTTGGTGGAAAACATATTCAGGCATCTGGCTCAGGCCACCGCCCACTTGGGCCATGGGCCCAGCACCTTGCACCGCATACGCGTGCGCAGCGGCTTTCGCGGCAAGACCGGCACCATCTCGGTCGCCGCCGCCGAGGTGAGCCAATCCATTTTCTTCGCCGCCGCCATCATCATCGCCGGATTCGTGCCGCTGTTCACCCTGTCCGGGATCGAGGGGCATATCTTCGGACCCATGGCGAAGACTTATGCCTATGCCATCGCGGGCGGCTTGATCGCCACCTTCACCATCGCGCCCGCCTTGAGCCTGATCTTGTTTCCGGACAAGGTGCAAGAGCGCGAGACCCTCATCGTGCGGTGGCTGCGTCGCGTTTACGAGCCCTCGCTCGAGTTCGTGCTGGCGAATCGCATCATCACATTCTCGGGGCTGGTGCTGCTTGCCGTGCTCGCGTTCTTCGCCGTGCGTTCCCTGGGATTGGAATTCCTGCCCAAGTTGGAAGAGGGCAATCTGTGGGTTCGCGCCACGTTTCCGCAGTCGGTATCCCTCGAGGACAGTGACACCTACGTGAATCGCATGCGCGCCGTCATGCTCAAGTACCCGGAAGTGGAGTCGGTGGTCTCGCAGCACGGCCGGCCGGATGACGGCACCGATGCGACCGGGTTCTTCAACGCCGAATTCTTCGTGCCATTGAAGCCCTTTGAGTTCTGGCCCTCGGGTGTCGACAAGGAGAAGCTCACACAGGACATGACGAATTCGCTGGGGCAGCAGTTTCCCGGGGTCGAGTTCAATTTCTCACAGTACATTCAGGACAACGTCGAGGAGGCCGCGTCCGGGGTGAAGGGCGAGAACTCCGTCAAGGTCTACGGCAACGACTTGGAGACCCTCGAGAAGACGGCCGACAGCATCGCCGCGGTGCTGGCCAAGGTGCCGGGCATCACGGACCTCGCCGTGCTGCGCTCGCTGGGGCAGCCGACCATTCGTATCGACGTCGACCGGGTGCGCGCCGCGCGCTATGGCCTCGCGCCGGGCGACGTGAATGCCGTGGTGCAGACCGCGATCGGCGGACAGAGCGCCGGGGATCTGTATGAGGGCAGCAGCGATCGTCATTTTCCGATGATGGTGCGCCTCGCAGCGCCATTTCGGCAAAGTCTCGATGCCATACGGCATATTCCCATCGCCGCCCAGGCCGCGAACGGCAGCGGCGTGATTCAGATTCCCTTGCAGGATGTCGCCGAGGTGCGGCTGGTTTCGGGCGCGGCCTTCATCTACCGCGAGCAGCAGCAGCGCTATGTGCCCATCAAGTTTTCCGTGCGCGGCCGCGATCTCGGCGGTGCGGTGCTCGAAGCCCAGCATGCCGTCGAATCCACCGTGCCGCTGCCGGGCGGATACCGCCTCGAGTGGGTCGGTGAATTCGGCAATCTGGAGGAAGCCGCCGCGCGCCTGAGCGTGGCCGTGCCGCTGTCGCTGGCGCTGATCGTGCTCTTGCTCTACTTGAACTTCAGCAGCCTGCGCGACGCGTTGCTCGCGGCCAGCGTGATCCCCATGGCGATGCTGGGCGGCATCCTGGCGCTGTGGGTGAGCGACACCCCCTTCAGCGTCTCCTCGGCCATCGGATTTGTCGCGCTGTTCGGGATTGCGGCCATGGACGGCATTCTGATCCTGTCGTACTACCACTTGAGCCTCGAATCGGGCCTCGAGCGCGCCGCCGCCATGCTGCAAACCTGCCGAACCCAGCTTAGGCCGGTGATGATGACCTGCATCGTGGCCTGCGTGGGGCTGCTGCCGGCCGCGTTCTCGACCGGTATCGGCTCGCAGGTACAGCGGCCGCTCGCCATCGTGGTGGTGGGCGGTATGCTGCTGGCGCCCGTGCTGATACTGCTGGTGTTGCCCGTACTCATATTGAAATTCTCCCGGGCGCAGTCGCTGCCCGAGGAGTTGCCGCGGGAAGGCGGAACGTGAAGCGCCTGACCGTGTGTTCGGCTGCCGTGTGGCTATGCGCCTGCGTGGGCCCCAATTTTCACCGCCCGGCCCCGCCGCGGGTGGATCGATACACCGCCGAGACGCTGCCGCCTGAAACCGCGTCCGCGAATGGTCCCGGAGGCGCCGCACAGCGATTCCTCGCGGACGGCGACGTACCTCGCGATTGGTGGACGCGTTTCGGTTCGGAGGAACTCGATGCCCTGGTCAGCGACGCGCTCAGGGGCAACCCCAGTGTGCACGCGGCCGCCGCGGCGTTGCGCCAGGCGCAGGAAAATACGGCCGCGCAGCGCGGCTCCTACTACCCCACCGTGCAGGCCGGGTTCGATGCGAGCCGCCAGCGGAATGCGGTGGGCGTGCTGGCGCCGAATTTGGCCTCGGGGACGGCGCTATATAATCTCTACACCCCCCAGGTCACGGTGAGCTACGTTCCGGATGTGTTCGGTACCAACCGCCGCCAAGTGGAGTCGCTGGCCGCACTCGCCGAAGCGAGCCGGTTCCAGCTCGATGCCACCTATCTCACCCTGACGGCCAATGTGGTGACCACGGCCATCCTGGAGGCCGGCCTGCGCGCGCAGATTTCGGCCACGGAGCGCGTCCTTGCATTGGAGCGCGACTCATTGTCGCTGATGCGGCACGAATTGGCGCTGGGCGCCATCGCCGAGGGTGATGTCTTCGCACAGGAGGCGGCGCTCGCACAATTGGAGGGGACGCTGCCGCCCCTGCAGCGGCAATTGCAGTTGGCCCGCGATTCGCTTGCCGTGCTCACGGGACATCTGCCCGCCGACTACACGCCGTTGCGCTTCGAGTTGGATCAACTGGTCCTGCCGACGGATCTGCCCTTGGGGGTTCCGTCGCAACTGGTTGAGCGGCGCCCCGATGTTCGCGCCGCGGAAGCGCAATTGCACGCGGCGACGGCGCAGGTCGGCGTCGCAATCGCGAGTCTCCTGCCGCAGGTGACCATCACGGGGGACATCGGCAGCGCAGCCACCGCCATGGGCGATCTGTTCAAGCCCGGCACCGGATTCTGGAGCCTGGGTGCGAGTCTGACGCAGACCCTGTTCGAGGGAGGGACCCTCATCCATCGCAAGCGCGCCGCCGATGCCGCTCTCGATCAAGCGGGAGCGCTGTATCGATCGGCGGTGCTGACCGCGTTTCAGAATGTGGCTGACGCTCTGCATGCGCTTAGCTTAGACGCGGACGCTTTGGCGGCAGCGTCGGGCGCCGCAGAGGCCGCGCAAAAAAGCCTGGACGTGGTGCGGCGCCAGCTCGAGCTCGGGTCCGTCAGCTACCTGGCACTGATCAATGCGGAGCAGGCATACCAACAGGCGCTCATCTCTCTCACCCAGGCGCGGGCCAATCGCTACGCCGATACGGCCGCTTTATTCCAGGCGCTCGGCGGCTCCATCGCTCACTAGCCCGGCCGCTCACTAGCCCGGCGCTTTAGAACTGTGCGTGCAGGCGCACGGCAAAAATCGACACGGGGCCGCGATCCGTGTTGTAGCCGGGGTTCTTGACCCACTGGTAATCGAGACCGAGGTGCACCCAGGAGCGCACTGCCAAGCTGTAATAAGTCTCGATGATCTGTTCGGCGCCCGGGCGAGGCAGCCGTCCATCGCCGACGAGGATGCCGAGACCGCCCGCATTCAAGTACTGCTCGCGTACCGCCGAGATCCCGTTATCGATGGCGGCGATGCCGATGGTGTCGCCGCCGCGGCGCCAGAGCCGCCCATCGATCGAGGTCCCTACTTCGATCGAACGATCGATGTCCGCGAACTCGTACACTTCCAC
This sequence comes from Steroidobacteraceae bacterium, assembly GCA_049793535.1. Taxonomy (GTDB): domain Bacteria; phylum Pseudomonadota; class Gammaproteobacteria; order Steroidobacterales; family Steroidobacteraceae; genus Bog-1198. Next base: position 9,952 of record JBARBX010000266.1, read on the forward strand.
GTTTCCGGCCGCCTTGCCGACGCGCGCGAACACGCCCACATCCGCGGAGAGCGGTTGCTCGACCGCGAGGCTCACCCCAAGCCGGCTGCGATACTGGCGCACGTTCGCGGGATTCGGCGTCGAGCCGGTGGCTTCCGCGAGCGCGATCGCTTGATCGAGGAGCGCCATCCGAGCGCGGCTGTCGAACCCGGTCACGAGAACACGGCCGGCCTGCCCGAATAGCTGGTAACGCTTCTCCAACTCGGCGTCGATCTGGAATTCGTGAAATCCGGGTTCCAGATGCGGGCTGTTGGGAATGTCGGAGAGGTCGAACACTCCGGCACGCAGCGTCCAGGATCCTACATATCGCTCGGCCGCCGCACCCACGGTAAAGCCCCAAGAGTCCGCGGCATAGTCG
>JBARBX010000267.1:0-2979 GCA_049793535.1 Steroidobacteraceae bacterium
GTGTGGAAAGTCTGCGCGAGGGCGAGGCGGCAACCGTCGACGTTGTCGCGCAGCTCAAAGAAATGTGGTGAGCGCGGCCGATCACCCCGATCGGGGCCTGCCTTCAGACCGATCCCAGCGCAATCCCTGTATGCCGGCTACCAGCGACGCGGGCCACCGCCGCCGCCGCCGCCACCACCGCTTGCAGGCTTGGACCGAGGCGCCCGTTCCTGGGCCTCGTTGACTCGCAGCGGACGTCCACCCATCTGGAAGCCGTTCGTTTGTTGTATCGCGTTTTGCGCGTCGCCGGCAGCCATGTCCACGAACGCAAATCCGCGCGGCCGTCCGGTCTCGCGATCGTTGATGAGCTTGACCGACTCGACTTTGCCGTGGCGTTCGAACAGCGCACGAACTTCGTCTTCCGTCGCGGTAAATGGCAGGTTGCCAACGTAGATCGTCGTCATTCAACTAATCTCACTAACAGTGTTTCGACACTCAGGCGCCGCGGCGCGCATCATTGCACCGGGAGCCTGCACCCTCTGAAGATGCTACGCCAGGGCAATATTGTTGGCAAACCGGGGGAAATTGAGTATTCGCCCGGGAGACCGTCCGGCGCTACTCGACCTCGAGATAGGCGTAGCCGTTCAGCTCCTGCTCGTAGAAGCGCTTTACCGCCTGCGCTTCGCTCAAGCTCATCCGGCCTTCCTGGACCGCCCGCTCGCAGTCGCGGGCGATGCGGGGGTACAACTCGTCGGTGTCGTACTCCATGTACTCGAGCACCTTGTTGGCGGTGTCGCCCTTGACTATCTCCTCGATCCACCAGCCGCCGCCGTCCTGCAGCCGGATGTGCACCACATGGGTGTCCCCGAACAGATTGTGCAGATCGCCCAGGGTCTCTTGATAGGCCCCGACCAGAAAAGCGGCCAGGTAGTAGGGCTCGCCGGGAGCCAATTGATGCACCTCAAGGGTGCGCTTGGTGGACCGCGGGTGCACGAAGCGATCGATTTTGCCGTCGGAATCGCAGGTGATGTCGGCCAGGACGGCGCTGCGCGACGGCCGCTCCCCCAAGCGCTGGATGGGCATGATGGGAAATAGCTGCCCGATGGCCCAGCTATCGGGCAGTGATTGAAACACCGAGAAATTGCAGAAATAGATGTCGCTCAGCATGTCTTCGAGGTCTTCCAGCTCTTCCGGCACCCGATCGAGCTTGCGGCAGTAGTCGCGGATCTTGGTGCAGGTCGCCCAGTAGAGCTTCTCCGCCAGCGCGCGGAACTCGAGGCTCAAGTACCCCAGATTGAACATCTGCAGCGCCTGTTCGCGGGCCTGCAGCCCGTCGTGGTAGCACTCGACCAGGCGGCGCTCGTTGACGGAGCGGTAGCTATCGAACAAATCGCGCACCGGCTGCGGTACTTCCTCCCGGCCGTGGTAGTCGTCTTCGAGGCGGCCGGTGACCTTGAATTGATCGAGAGTCGAGGAACCCAAGATGTCGAAGACCAGCAGACTGTGGTGGGCCGCGATCGCCCGCCCCGACTCGCTCACGATCATGGGGTGCGGCACGTCGCGCGCGTCGCAGACGCTCTTGATGCGATACACCACGTCGCTCGCGTACTCGTTCAAGGTGTAGTTCATCGACGATTCGAAGTTGGTCCCGCTGCCGTCGTAGTCGACCCCCAAGCCGCCGCCGATGTCGATGTATTGCAGGCCGGCGCCCATGATCTTGAGTTCCGCGTAGACGTGGGCCAATTCGTTGATGGCGTCCTTCACGCGGCGGATGTCCTGGAGCTGGCTGCCCGGGTGGCAGTGCACGAGCTGCAGGCAGTCGAGCATATTGCGCTCCTTCAGCAGCGCGTGCAGATCCAGGATCTCGCTGATGAACAGGCCAAACTTGGATTTCTCACCCGCCGACTCGCGCCATCGGCCGGCGCCCTCGCTTGCGAGCTTGACCCGCACGCCGATCTTGGGCCGCACGCCGTAGCGTTCGGCGTGCTTCAAAATCAGATGAATCTCTTCGTAGTTCTCGACGACCGGAATGATGGTGCGCCCGAGCTTGGTGGCCAGAATGACCGCCTCGATGTAGGAATCGTCCTTGAAGCCGTTGCACACGACGATGCGGTCCGGCGCATCCTCGGTGATCGACATCACCGCGAGCAGCTCGGGCTTGGAGCCGACTTCGAGACCGAAGCCGAATTCCTTGCCGTATCGGTACACCTCTTCGACCACCAGGCGCTGTTGATTGACCTTGATCGGAAACACCGCCGCGTAGCGGTTCCGGTAATCGTTTTCCGCGATGGCCGTGCCGAAGGCTTCGGCCAGGTGGCGCAGGCGATGCGCGAGGATGTCGGAGAATCGTATGACCACCGGCGTGTGCAGATCGCGGGCTTTCAAGCCCTGCACCACCTCGTAGAGATCGATTTCGCGGGCGGCGTCCATGCTCGGCCTGATCACCACATGGCCCGCGTCGTTGATCGAAAAGTAACCCTTGCCCCAGGCTTCCACTTGGTAGAGGTCCAGCGACTCTTCGATCTTCCAAGCGTTTGCGGGGAGCAACTTCGCGGGTGTGTTCATGTCGCGCGCACGATAACAAATTGGTGCTGCATGTAAATGACTGTTGCTAGCCGCGGGCGACGGGGCGCCGCGGATCGGTAATCCACTCGCTCCAGGATCCGGCGTACAGCCGGCCGCCGGGCAGCCCTGCCGCCTCGAGGCTCAGCAAATGGTGGCAGGCGGTGACGCCCGAGCCGCACATGGCGATCAATTTCTCAGGCGGAGCTCCCGCGAGCCGCTCCCGCCAGCGCCGCTCGAGTTCGTTCGGGGCTAGAAAGCGGCCATCGGCGCCGAGGTTCGTGGAAAACGGATGATTCACCGCGCCGGGCACGTGCCCGGCCACGGGATCGATGGGTTCCACCGTGCCGGCGAAGCGTTCCGCCGCGCGCGCATCCACCAGCAGGTTCGCGCCGTCGCCCAGGCTGCCGTCGCGCAAGGCGCGCTCGACCTCCGCGG
>JBARBX010000268.1:0-1565 GCA_049793535.1 Steroidobacteraceae bacterium
GAATTCCTGACAGGCGCGGAGCGCGTCGCTACACCAATCCGGAGCAAGACCATGGGCGGCGCACCGCACATCAGAGTCGTGATCGTCGCCAGCCTGGCCGGGATTTTGTTCGGCTTCGACACGGCCGTCATCTCCGGAATCACCCACGCCCTGCGCGAAATCTTTTCGCTTTCCCCCGCAAGTCTCGGTGTCGCGGTGTCGAGCGCGCTGTGGGGAACGCTGGTCGGCGCGCTCGTCGCCGGCCAACCGGGCGACCGTTACGGGAGCCGCGACATCCTGCGAGTCATCGGATTGCTCTACGTGATCTCCGCCGTGGGCTGCGCTCTTGCGTGGAATCTCGCGAGCTTCAGCGCCTGCCGATTCCTCGCTGGAATTGCCATCGGCGGATCCTCGGTGCTTGCGCCGGTGTATCTCTCGGAAATAGCACCGGCCGCGCGCCGCGGCGCAATCGTCGGCTTGTTCCAACTCAACATCGTGATCGGCATCCTCCTCGCCTACGGCAGCAATTTCTGCGTAACGCAGTTCGTAGCAGGAGCCGATGCGTGGCGCTACAAGATTGCGATCTCGGCGCTGCCGGCCGCGATCTTCTTCGCGCTGTTGTTCACCATCCCCCACAGTCCGCGCTGGCTGATCGCCAAGGCACGGCTCGCGGAAGCGGCAGCGAGTTTGCGTCGCCTTGGCAACCCCGATCCCAGCGCCGAATTGGCCGAGCTCGCTCGCGCGCCCGCGGGTGAGGAGATGCCGCAACGGCGGCTGTCGTGGGCGCGGCACCGGCGTCCGATTTTATTGGCCGTCGGTCTCGCCTGCTTCAATCAACTATCGGGAATTAACGCTATTTTGTACTATTTGGGCGATATTTTTGCGGCGGCCGGCTTCACCGCCTGGTCGTCCGATTTGCAGTCGGTAGCGATCGGCGCGGCCAATCTCGCCGCGACGCTGGTGGGGATCGCCTTGTTGGACCGGGCGGGTCGGCGCACGCTGATACTGATCGGCTCCGTCGGAACCGCGCTTGCGCTGTGCGGCGTCACATTCGTCATGGCGAGCGGTTCGGCGCGCGGTTGGCTCCTGTCCCTGCTCATTTTGTTCATCGCCTCGTTCGCGATTTCGCAAGGCGCGGTGATCTGGGTGTACTTGAGCGAGATATTTCCGACAGAGGTCCGCGCCCGCGGTCAAGCCATCGGCAGCGCCACACACTGGCTGCTGAACGCGCTGATCGCCGGCATCTTTCCAATCATCGCGGCGCATTCAAGGGCCGCGCCGTTCGCATTCTTTGCCAGCATGATGCTGCTGCAATTCCTGGCCGCGCTGTTCCTGATGCCGGAAACGAGGGGCATCGTGCTGGAAAGAATGCATGAGAACCTGCACCCGGCGGGGCAAAAAACCCCGCAGCGCAATATGTGAATTTGCCTGCCGCCGGTTCCCGGCTGTCCGATTGAATAAACACAAAGGAAGTATTTAATCGTTGACGCGGACGAGGAAACGGAGTTAGCCTCTGCCGCACCACTACTTGGGGATCGACCCGGGGGATGGGGGGAAGAAGCAGAGGGACTCGAGGACGGCAGAAG
>JBARBX010000269.1:0-2411 GCA_049793535.1 Steroidobacteraceae bacterium
CCTCTCGGCTCTTGAACCGCCAGCTGTCATTACCGGTTTCCACGATGTCGCAATGGTGGGTCAGGCGATCGAGCAGCGCGGTTGTCATTTTGGCGTCCCCGAAGACGCTCGGCCATTCGCCGAAGGCGAGGTTGGTGGTGACGATGATTGAGGTTCGCTCGTAGAGGCGGCTGACGAGGTGGAATAGGAGCTGTCCTCCGGATTGAGCGAACGGCAGGTAGCCAAGTTCGTCGAGAATGAGGAAGTCCATTCGCGTGAGTTGATCGGCGATCCGACCTTGCCTTCCGTTACGGGTCTCGATCTCGAGGCGGTTGACGAGATCGACCACGTTGTAGAACCGGCCACGGGAGCCGGAGCGGATGCAACTTCTGGCGATAGCGATGGCCAAATGAGTCTTGCCGGTGCCGGTGCCGCCGACCAGCACGGCGTTGCGCTGCTGGGCGATAAAGCCACCGCCGGCGAGATCGTTCACCAGCGTCTCATTGATCGGCGTGCCTTCGAACTGGAAGTCTCCGAGGTCCTTGGCGAGCGGCAACTTAGCGATGGTGAGCTGGTACTTGATCGAGCGCGCCTGCTTCTCGTTGATCTCGGCGTTGAGCAGATCGCCCACGATGCGCTGAGGTTCATGCTGGCGTTTGATGGCCGTAGCCATGATCTCGTCGAATGCGGCCTTCATGCCATAGAGCTTGAGCTCGCCCATGAGGTCGAAGAGTTGAGTTCGTTCCATCAGCTGGTTCTCCTGAGGTTGTCGTAACGGGCACAGTCGGCGATCGGCGCATGGCGCAATGTCAGCGCGGCCGGCGTGAGGATGGTGACTGGCGGGCCAGGATCGCGCTGACGGGCAAGAATGTTGAGGACGACATCGGCGGAGTGAACGCTGTGGGCGATCGCTTCGGCGCATGCAGCCTCGACCGCCGGCAGTCCGTCGGTCAGCACCGCGGTGAGGATGTCGACCATCTGCCGATTGCCATCATCAGCGCCGGCGAGCTTGCGCCGCACGCGCTCCATCGACGCCGGCAGCACCCAGTCCTTGAAGGGCGCGCCGTTGCGCAGGGCGCCGGGCTTGCGGGCGAGCACTGGCACGTAATGCCAAGGATCGTAGACCGTCTCGCCACGACCGAATGATCGGGAATGTTCGGCAACGATCCGCCCGTCCTGGCGGATCACGATGCGGTCGGCATAGGCGTGGACCTCGACGGGACGCCCGACCGCACTGGCGGCCACCGAGTATTTGTTGTTGTCGAAGCGCACCAAGCAGGTCTTTGAGACCGACGCCGGTACGGCATGGAATCCGTCGAACCTGCCCGCATACGGAATGAGCTTCGGCCGCTCCGCCTCAAACACCTCCCAGATTGTCTGGTCGATCAGCTCCGGATGGCGATGCGCCTTGGCGTAGGCGATGCATTTGTCGAGCAGCCAAGCGTTCAGTTCGTCAAGACGCTGGAACCGCAGTCGCGGCGTGAAGAACCGCTCGCGCACGAGCCCAACCTGGTTCTCGACTTGGCCCTTCTCCCAACCCGAAGCCGGAGTGCAAGCGACCGGGTCTACCAGGTAATGGCTGCACATCTGCAGGAAACGGCGATTGTAGACGCGGTCCTTGCCGACGAGGATTGTCTCCACCGCCGTCTTCATGTTGTCGTAGATGCCGCGCTGGCAGGTGCCCTTGAACATGGCGAATGCCCGATCGTGCGCGTCGAACACCATCTCCTGCGTCTCGCGCGGATAGGCGCGTACGAACAGCATGCGGCTGTGACAGAGCCGGGCATGAGCGGCCTTCACAGTCACCGTCACGCCGTTGAGCAGGACGATCTCGTGGCTCCAGTCGAACTGGTAGGCTTCACCCGGAGCAAAGCTCAATGGGACGTAGGCCGCCGCCATCGATTGGCCGCGCCCCTTGGCCCACCGTCTGGCGTAGCGGCGCACGGCATCGTAGCCCCCATCATAGCCGAGCTCGCACAACTCCTCGAATAGCCGGATCAGCGTCAGGCGTTCACGCGCCGCCTTCGCTTCGTTCGCCAACAACAATTGATCGAGCTTGTCGCTCCAGGGGCCGATCTTCGGAAGCGGTTGCGCCTCCCGCTCGTAATGGAACTCGGTCGCCTTCGATCGGATTACCTTCCGCACCACCTTCCGTGACAATCTTAACTCACGGCAGATCGCCTTGATCGGCTTGCCCTGGGCAAAAAACAAACGACGGATCTTCGCAATCGTCTCCACGATCAGCATTCCAATCTCGGCTCCCATGATCATGGAAGCCAGTGTGGACCCTCAACTGTAGGGTCCCGATTGGATGCCGATCACCCTATGAGGACCTACAGGGGGGTCCTTTTTGCACGCCGAAACTCAAAGACGAGAAACAAACATGCGCATCCGCTTTGACTTTGGTTCGCTTGCCCTCGATGCCGAACTGC
>JBARBX010000270.1:0-2677 GCA_049793535.1 Steroidobacteraceae bacterium
CGCGTGGCGCATGCACCGGGCGTCGACATCAACAGCGAAGACGTGACCGGCATGGGGGCGGCTCTGGATCTGTGCGCGGCGGCCGACGCCATTCTGCTCTGCGTGGGAGAGGCCGCCACCATGAGCGGTGAGGCCGCGAGCCGTGCGCACCTGGGTCTTCCCGGCAAGCAGAGCGAATTCGCCGAGGCGGTCTTCGCGCAGGCGCGTCCCGGCAAACCGGTGATCGTCGTTCTGTTCTCGGGTCGCCCATTGGTTCTGCCGTGGCTGGTGGAGAAGGCGGATGCCGTGCTCGCCGCTTGGTTTCTCGGCAGCGAGGCCGGCAATGCGATCGGCGATGTCGTGACGGGGCGAGTGTCCCCGAGCGGCCGTTCGCCGGTGACTTGGCCGCGCGCGCTGGGTCAGATTCCCCTGTTCTTCGGCGAGCGCCCGGGCGGGCGGCCCGCGAACCCGAAAGATCACTACACGAGCAAGTATCTCGACGTGGCGAACGAGCCCCTATTCCCCTTCGGACACGGCCTCGGCTACGGCCGCTTCACACTGGCCAACTTGCGCGTGACCCCGGTGGATGTCGAGGACATCGACACCATGCGGATTCACGTCGACGTGCGCAATCTCGGCCCGCGAGAGGCGCAAGAGACCGTCTTCTTGTTCACGCACCGGAAGGTCGCGAGCGTGGCGCCGCCGCTGCTCGAATTGAAGGGATTCGCGAAGATCACGCTGCGGCCCGGCGAATCGGCAACGGTGATGCTGTCTCTGCGCGCGGCGGATCTGCGTTTTCTCGGCCCCGACCTCGAGCCCCTGTTCCAGCCCGGTCAAGTGGAAATACTGGTCGGTCCGTGCGCCGATCGGTCGAAGCTGCTGGGTCTGACCGTCAACCTGTCATGGTCGCGTCCCTGCTGAGCCCGCGCCGCAGGCCCAATGAAAAATGATTTCGCTCTGCGTTCCCGGAACGATGGGGTCCCACGCCGCCTGCTTCGGGTCCACCTGTTCGCTCTGCTGGCTGCCGGTCAGATTGTTCCCGGCGTAATAGATGACCAGCAGGGTGCGGGCCTGCTCTTTATCGCAGTCGTACTGGATCCTCTCGACGTCGCTCCAATATGCATCGCCGGCGGCGCTTCGTTGCGGCTCCGGGTACTCCTGCCGCAGCCACGTGGTTACGAGTCGGCCTGAGCGCTTCAATTGGTGTTCGGTGCTGAACGCCGCCCAAGATCCATCCGCGCCCACCGACCGGAAAGCCCAGCCTCCGGCCGACATGGGATCCAATGTGCGCACCCAGGACATGGGATCCGCCTTGCGGGCCTCGCGCTGCTTGGCCAGACGCTCCGCCTTGGCCTTCTCCTCCGCCTGGGCCTCCGCCCGCTGCGCCTCCCACATTTTCTCTTGCTCGGGAGTTTGAGCGGCGGCGGGCGAGTGGTGCATCACTGCCGCCGCAGCCAGCACGGCTGCCGCAAGCCGCCGATACGGTGTCAATCTCATCAACGTCCCTCGCTTGATGGCATCCCGTCAAGGGCGCGGGATTCTCCGGTAATTGTAGGCTACACGGTGGTAGTAGTGGCGGATTACGTGACCGCCCCGCGACAGCACCTCGTCCTCGATCGGACCCCAGCGCTCGGCATGGGATAGGACGGCGCCGCCGGTGAGGTCCCTGGCGTCCCAGGCGACCAGCAACAGCGTGCGCCCCTCCTGCAATTCAGGCGGCGTCCACCGTTCATACATCAAACCTACGCCCCCGAACAAATGCGCACTCGAGGTTTCCCGCGGCGGATCCGCGTAGAACGCGAGTTCGCTGGCGATGGCATAGCGATCCATCCCCACCAGCAGCGGTTCACCGCCGGTTTCCGCGCGAACCCGCGCTGCCGCCGCGGAGATCCGCAGACTCAATTCGCGCCAGCCGACGGGAATGAGTTCGGTGTGTTTGCCGTAACCGACACCCGGCAGACCCAGCGTGAGATAGTGCAGGCCCGCGGCACAGATGAGCAGCGTGGCCACGAGAGTCGGAGGCCACGCTGCGCGCAACCACGAACGAATGCCCCTCACGCCGGCGCCGGCTGCGACCATTCCGGACGCCATGACGGGTAGCGCAGCGGTCCATGGCGCTCCGGTCCAGTCGAGCTTGACTTCGTGACGTAGGCTGAAGATCGCGAACACCGCCAGGGGAACGAGAATCGCCGCTGATGTGAACAGGCGGCGTCGCGCGGCATCGGCCGCACCCGCGGGCGGCGCGACCTCGGACGGCGCACCCTCGGGCGGCGCGCGCATGAACGCGACGGCCACCGCCAGAACACCGGTGGGAGTGATCAGCACCAAAGCCGAGGCGATCAGTTTGTGAAGCGCGAATCGCGGGGCTTCCGCAAGGCGGCGCGAAGTCTGAAACGCGAAAGAGGCCCAGTCGTGCTGCGCGTTCCACAGGATGACCGGGGAGAAAATCGCCAGGGCGATGAGGGCGGCGATATACGGTTCACGTCGCCGCCACCATCGCCGCGATGGTGCGTCCTTGAGCATGAAGAGCAGAATGACCGGGGCGAGCAAGCCGATGGAGTACTTTGAGATCACTCCGATTCCCATCGAGATTCCCGCCCGCCACCATGCCGACGGGCGGCCGGCGACGAGGGCGCGTTCGAGATAGTACAGCGAGGCCGCCCACGCAGCGGTCAGGCCCGCGTCCGGGGTCATGAGC
>JBARBX010000271.1:0-6155 GCA_049793535.1 Steroidobacteraceae bacterium
CGCTCACGATCGGCGCGCAGCCCATCGCCCGCGCTGTCGATGAATTCCTTGATGTCCTTCCAGTTCAAGGGATGCGCCTGGTCCTGGCGCGCCGAGGTCTCTCGTCCCATCTTCTTTAATCCCAACCGCACGGCTTCGCTGGAGCAGGGATTGTGCAGGTGGGCGGCCGTGTGGACGCGCGAGATCGTCGCAATGTAGCGCTGGATCGTCGCCGGCTTCTTGCCGGCCTTCACTTGCGCACCGATGAATGCGCGAACGGTGTGCGGATTCGCCGGCAGAAACGGCTCGCCCACCGATTCGCAGTACGCCTGGAAGATGGCGCCGTCGGCTTTCTGCGCACGCAGCGTATTGACCGAGTAAGCGCCCTGCGCCATCGCCTGCCACTCGAGCAAGTCCGCCAACGGGCCGTGGAGCACCGGTTGCGGGGCGATCGGCATGGGCCTGAATTCAGAGCGCCACTGGGTCATTTTCACCTTATACACCGATTTTGAAACGAAATAAAAAACCATCTAGTCGTGATAACTGTCATTATCAAATGTCAAACATCATCGACGAACCACTCTTGTCGGACCCTATCCGGCTAGGTTCCAGGGTTGACAATTCGTATTTATCGTATTATACGATAAATACGATACCGCGCGATCACAAGGACGATTTGCCAAAGAGTTGGCTCAAATCACGTGGGAGGTAGCCGTGAATTCCCTAAGGCAATGGCCAGTAGTCGCTGTACTCGCTTCTGTTGCGACCATCGCGTCCGCGCAGCAACCCGCCGAGCCCGTCGATGTCAGTCCGAATAACGGTGAGATCTACTACCTCATCAATCAACGCAATGGTCTGCAAGCGGACGGTACTTCCGCCGGGGACGGCAGTCGCGTCACTGTCCAGCAGCGCAGCTTTACCAGCCCCACTCAGCGCTGGGCCTTGCAACGCGTTGAGAACTCCCGTCACTGGGAGATTCGCAACGTTGCTTCCGGCCGATGCCTTGTCAGCGATGGGCGTCGTGTGGCACTCGATGCGTGCAACGAGGGGTTTGGCGCGCTCTGGGAGTTGTTACCCGCCAGCAATGGCTATTACGCCATCCGCAACGCCGCCTCACATCGCGTCCTCGACTTGACTGACCCCAGCGCGACCATGGCGACGCTTGGCGCGAGCGAATCACCCGACCAGGCCACCCAGAGTCAGTTGTGGTTGCTGCGTCCGGCTTTCTTCCGCGGCATCGACAATGCGCTGCTCGAGAAGCAGGAAGCACTGCGCGTCATGGAGAATACCCCGTGGTGGAAGGACAATGGTCAAGCTCAAGACGTGCTGAGCATGTTCAGGAATCACGGCGTCAACCTGGTTCGCCTGCGTCCCACGTCCGCGCCGCCCTACGTCGACCCCAGCGCCACCGGCTGCGTGGACAATGCCTGTTACGCGGAGACCGAGGCGCAGGACCTTGATCTGGCCAAACGGGCACGCAATCTGGGCATGAGTATCGAACTGTCGCTCCTGTTCGACGGCGGCAACTCGAGCAGCATTCCGGCAGCTTGGTCGGCCGATACTCTGCAGCAGGCTCAAGCCGACCTATATGCTTACGTCAAGGCGGAAATCGAGCGTTATCGAAGCGCCGGCGTCATGCCCGACCTCGTCTCCATCGGCAATGAGGTGGACACCGGTTTCCTCGGTGCGCTCGGCAGCCCGACGGGCGCTCAATTCGGTAATTTCGCCGCTTTGCAGATCAGCGGCATGCAGGCGGTCCAGGACGCCGCCAGCGACCCGGCCTTAGGCGCCCCCATACCGCGACCGCTGACGTGTATACACATCACGCCGGCCTGGAATTTAACGGCGTTCTTCACCTTGGTGAATGAGAATGCCATCCCCTATGACATCATCTGCCAGAGCTACTATCCGCTCTATCACGGGCCGCTCACGGAGGCACAGGCCGCGGCGGCGAACCCGTTCAACAAGCCGGTGGAACAGGACGTGCTGCTCAACGCAGCCAATCAACTGGGCAAGCCCATCTTCATCATTGAGACCGGCGAGCACTACGAGAATGGCTTCAATGCCAACGACCCCTGGTATCCGCCGTCAGTCGCCAATCAACGGCAATTCCTGCTTGATTTGCAGGGCGTTGTGAAAGGCGTGCCCAATCAGCTCGGGATGGGGGTTGAATATTGGGATCCCGCGGGCGTCAATATTTTGGCCTTCGGCGGTCCCTACTATTTCAACGGCGGCTGGCCGCCGCAATCCATCTTCGTTTGGAATGGCCTGACGCTGTTTGATAATGCGGATACCAGCGGCAGCTCGAATCAATCCGACCCCAACTACTCGGCATTGCTCACCGGCCTCGATGCCGTGGGCAACAAACTGGACCCGACCTTGAAGTACAAGTTCGTCACACCGCGGGGAGAGGATCTCGCGGTGCGGCCGGACCCTGCGGGCGTAGCGGGTCAACTCACTCTCGAGTTCGATTCGCTCAATGCCCACGAACACCGGCAATGGACAATCCAAAGCAACGGCGATGGCTACTTCCAAGTCGGCAGTGCGGATACCAAGAGTCATCCCCTGGTACTGGACGGCACCGATGTGAGTGACACGACAGCGGCAATGCCCAGCAACGGTCCGGGCCAGGAGTGGGACGTGCATTCATTGGGAGGTGGATTCTTCCAGATGCTGAATCGAGTCACCGGTCAACCGGTCAGCCTGCACGGACAGGGACTCAGCTTTCGGATCACGCCCACGCTCTGAGCGCGTGGCCTATTCGAAGCGCAACGTTTGACCGATCGACTTGGCTTTTGCCTTTTGGAGCAAGGCGTGGCCGAGGGCAATGTCGCTCAGCGACAACCCGCGGTGCCAGAACAAAATCGTCTCATCATCGCTTTCCCGGCCGGGCTTCGAGTGCGCGACGATGTCGCCCAACTCCGCATGCAGGGTGCGTTCGGTGAGCCTGCCTGAATCGACGTGCTGTCGCAGCGCCCCGAACGGCAATCCCTTGCGGCACTGGCCCCAGTCATCGACCACCACCTTGTCCATGATGTCGGTGAGCGACAATTCCACGGCGCTCATGGTGCCGTAGGGAATGACCAGCGCGCCGCGCGTGATCCACTCGGTTTTGAGCAGCGGCTCAGGCGTCGCGAGGCGCGACGCCTCGACCACGATATCCGCGGATCTCACGCATTCTTCCCAAGAACTCACGGCGACGACAGGTTTTCCCAAGTCCTGGGACAACTTCGCGGCCAGCGCCTCGCGGCTCTCTGCGCGCTTGGAGTGCACGCGGATTTCATCGAAATCGAAGAAATGATTGAGCAGGCGGATGTTCCAATAGGACGTGCCGCGAGCGCCGACATGCCCCAGTACCTTGCTGCCCTTGCGCGCCAGGTACTTGGCACCGAGCGCGGTCATGGCGCCCGTGCGCATCTCGGTCAGGGAGGTGGCATTGACAATGGCCAAGGGCACGCCGGTCGATGGGTCGAACAGCGTGAGCAGTCCCATCTCGGAGGGCAGCCCGACTTTGTAGTTGTTGACGAAGTCGCCGACCACTTTGACCCCGGCGAGCCCGAGCGGCTGCACGACGCCGCGCAGGACATTGAAATGCCCGGCGGCCGAGTCGTGTGGTACCAAGTGCACGCGCGGTTCAATGACCACCGCATGCCGCCCCTGTGCATCCAGCGCCGTCTCGACGGCGTCCAGGATTTCGCCGTCGGTGAGCGCCAGTCGTTCGACGTCCGGACCGTTGAGATAGGTGAGATGTTGCAATCTAGCCCGCCTCCTCAATCAGCCGAAAGCGCCGCAGGTCATGTTCCGGATTGATCAATATGGCAGCGATCAGTCCCAGCGTGGCGACCAGGGCTCCCGCATACAGAAAACCCGAGCGAAATCCGGCGCTCGGGTCCGCATTGATGTCGACGATGCGGCCCATCGCGATGGGAGCGCACAGGCCGGCGAGCGTCACAATGGAGTTTGTGACGCCGAGCGCCGCGCCGCGTTGGGATGCCGGGGAAATTTCGCCGATCAAGGTTGCGCCCAGCGTGAAGATGACGCTGCCGATCGAACACGCCAGGCCCACCAGGAAAATCTTGAATACCCCCATCTCGACGAACGGAAAACAGGCCATCGAGACACCGCCGATGACCACACAGAGAGTGCCCACCCAGCCGCGGGCGACTCGACTCGATATCCCCTGCCCGGACAGACGTTGCGAGAGATAGGCGATCGCGGGCGCGAGCGCCATCTGCATCGCCGACGGCAGCGCAATCACCCATGCGGCGTCCGCAGGAGCCATCCGCAACCCCTTGATCAGATAATTGCCGAGCCAGACCAGATTGAGCGCGATGATCCAGTACGCCGCAAAGCCCGCCACATACACCCCAATCGCGGTGCGGCTCAGCAACAGTTCCCGATAGGGCACCCGCCGGCCCGACCCTGATGGGGCGGTAGAGTTGGCTGCCGGCCCCTCAGACCCGAGCACCAGCCAAAGGCCAACCCAGGCAAGACCGATGACCCCCAAGGTACCGAAAGCCGCGTGCCAGCCAAAGGCTTCGATCACCCAGATGACCAGGGGCGCGACGATGCCGGCGCCCACGGCCGCCCCGCTTGCGACCACGCTCGTGGGGAGTGCACGGCGCTCATCGGGAAACCATTTGTACACGGCATGCACCGCGACCGGGAACGCCGGCCCCTCGGCGGCGCCGAGAATGACGCGGCTGCTCACCAGCACGGCGAAACTCGAGACTCGGCTGATCGGCAACAACGCCGCGGCCCAAACGACGCCCATGACGCACATGATGGTTTTGGTGCGGAAGCGATTGGCGAGAAACCCCACCGCCACACCTGACACGGAAAAGAGCAGGAAAAACGCGCTGCCCAGCATGCCGAATTGCGTATGGCCTAAATGCAGCTCCTGCATGATCGGCACACTGGCCAACCCGACCACCGCCTTGTCGGCGAAATTGATCACCATGAAAAGAAACACCAAGGCGACCACGGTCCAGGCGCGGCCGGCCGATCGCTCCCTCATGTGCTCTCGCGCTCACGCACGCCACATCCCCGCTCAAGGCATCTTGCGGAAACCGACGCCGGCCACCTTGCCATCGGGCGCCAGAACGATTCGCCAGTCGAGTACACCGTTGTCGAATTGGATATTGTAGATATCGGCACCGCCGGGACCCACACCCTTGAACGTCAAGGACTGCAATGCACCCATGCTGGCCACCAACCCTTCACTGAATGACGCCCCCTCGCGCGCTATCGTCGCAAACTCGGGTGTGAACTGCTCGTAGTCCACTTGTTTGTGCTGCATCTGCTCAAGCAGCCGGCGCGTCGCCGCTTCGCTGCCGGGCATGGCGGTTTGCTCTTTGAATCTCGTCGCCACCGCCTCTTCCAGCCGCCGAGAGTCATCATCGCTAATCCGCTTGGCGGGCTGATCGCGCCCGTTTTGGTGCAGCACCAGGCCGGTGGTTTGTCCTTGAGGGTCCGTCTGGAACGAGATCTGGGCATTGACTACCTTGTAGAAGAACTCGCCTTCACTCTTCGCGTACAGGGCCGCCTTCGTCTGGCCGGTCGCCTGCGCGAAAATCTGATCGCCTTCGCGAGTGATCGTGATGATAAAGGTCGGCGTGAGCTCGTAATGCCCGACGTAATCATCCAGTACGCTGCTGCCGATTGCCGCCTCCCGCGGTGATCCTTCCGGGACCGCCAACGGATATCGCGCATCGAGCAGATGCAGTCCTAAATCATCGACGCCTGCGTTGTTGTCGGCCGTATTTGAGAGCGCGACAATGCCCACGCCGCTTCGGCGCGAGTAGCCGATGAATGCTCGATACCCGCCCGTGCCGCCATTCTTCCAGATGATCTCATTGCCGCCGCGAGTGTCGATCGTCCACCCCAGCGCGGTGTCAATAAAGGGCTGTCCTGTCGGGCGCTCGACCGTCAGCATCGCCTTCATCGCGGGAGCCAGAGCCGTAAGTCCCTGCCCAAGGAGCCCGAATCCCAGATTCGCGGACGCGTACTTCGCGCCGACGTCGCGGATCAACTCAGACGAGGAGAGAAAGGCGTAGAGCTGCTCGTCCGTGTAATCTGCATAAGGATTCGCCGCGTCCTTCGGACGAAAATTCGCCGGCATGCGCGGCAATGCCGAGGTATGCGTGGCCAGATCCACGAGTGTGATTGAGTGCCCG
>JBARBX010000272.1:0-5992 GCA_049793535.1 Steroidobacteraceae bacterium
GCATTACATGAGCACTACGTCGTATTGATCGACGCCGTACAAGGCTTCCGTTTGCAGCCGTATGGGCTTGCCGGTGACGAGTTCCAACTCGCCCAAGGCGGAGGATTCCTCGTCGAGCAGCCGCTCGATCACGTCTTGATGCGCCAAGACCATGAGCTGCTGGCACTCGAATTGCCGCGATTGGCGCACGATTTCACGAAAAACCTCGTAGCACACGGTCTCCGCCGTCTTCACGAACCCCCGCCCCTCGCAGGTTGGACAAGGCTGGCACAACAGATGTTCCAAGCTTTCCCGCGTGCGCTTGCGCGTCATTTCGACGAGTCCCAGCGGCGACACCGAGGAAATGCTGGTCTTTACATGATCGTCCCCGAGCGCCTTCTCCAATGCCTGGATGACCTGGCGGCGGTGTTCCGGCTCCTCCATGTCGATGAAATCGATGATGATGATTCCACCGAGATTGCGCAGGCGCAGCTGCCTCGCAATGGTCACGGCCGCCTCGAGATTGGTGCGAAAGATGGTCTCCTCCAGATTGCGATGGCCGACGAACGCGCCCGTATTGACGTCGATGGTGGTCATGGCCTCCGTCTGGTCGATGATCAGGTAGCCGCCGGATTTCAGCGACACCTTGCGGTCCAGCGCCTTCTGAATCTCCTCCTCGACGTGGTGCAGCTCGAATACCGGCCGCGCCTCGCCGTACAGCTCGATCCGCGGCAGCGCATCGGGCATGAAGGTGCCCGCGAATTCCAGCATCTCACGATGCGCGCTCGCCTGGTCGATCAGCACCTTATCGACGTCGGGCCGCAGCAAATCCCGCAGAATGCGCAGATGCAAAGGCAAATCCGCATGCACCAGATTGCCCGGCTGGGTGCGCAAACCCTTCTCGCGCACGAACTCCCATAGCTTGCGCAGATAAATCATGTCGCCCCGCAAGGCCTCGGGCTTGGCGTCCTCCGCGGCCGTGCGCACGATGAATCCGGCATTCTCCGCGGGCTCGAGGCCGGCTTGCACCGCGGCGCGCAGTCGCTCGCGCTCGCCCTCCACTTCGATCCGGGCCGAGACGCCGACCCCATGGCCTTTCGGCATGTACACCAGGTACCGGGACGGCAGCGTGATGTAAGTGGTCAGGCGGGCGCCCTTCGTGCCCAAGGGATCCTTGACGACTTGGACCAGGATCTCGTTGCCTTCGGCCACCAGCGAGCGGATGTTTTCAGTGCGCGGCGTTTCGATGCCGGTCTCCGCGTGGCGCGAATCGAAGATGTCCGAAGCGTGCAGGAACGCCGTGCGCTCCATGCCGATTTCAATGAATGCCGCCTGCATGCCGGGAAGGACCCGGGACACCCGTCCCTTGTAGATGTTGCTGATCAACCCGCGGCGGCTGGCGCGCTCGAGGAACACCTCCTGCAGCACGCCGTTCTCCACCACGGCGGCGCGCGCTTCATGAGTGCTGGCGTTGACCAGGATTTCGGTGCTCACCGCGATGTCCCGCCGCCGGCCCAGTACGGTATCCCGGCGCCGCTCAGAAGCTCGGCCGTCTCGAACAGCGGCAGGCCCATCACGCCGGAGAAGCTGCCCCGCAGATCCGCCACGAAAACGGCCGCGCGGCCCTGGATGGCGTAGGCACCGGCCTTGTCGTGCGGCTCCCCGGTATCCCAGTACGCCCGAGCCTCGCCGGCGGCGATGGCGCGGAAGGTCACCTCGCTGCGGCTGATCCTGGACGCATGGCCCGCCGCGGTCCGCAGCGCGACGGCGGTCAGCACCTCGTGCGTGCGTCCGGAAAGCTGCTCGAGCATGTCTTCGGCAGCGCGCCGGTCCGCCGGCTTGCCGAGAATCCTGCCATCCAGGATTACCGCCGTGTCCGCCGCCAGCACCGGCGCGGACTGCGCATCTCGGCAGCTCTGCCAGCCGGCTCCGGCCTTGGCGGCTGCGAGCCGGGCCACGTAGGCGGGAGCGGACTCGCCCGCCAGCACCGTTTCGTCGACCGCGGCTCCCACCAGCCGGAACGACACGCCGATCTGTTGCAGCAACTCGCGCCGTCGCGGCGACTCCGAGGCCAAATAGATGAAATCCGAGGACATGCCGCCAGGATACCGAAGGCGACGCCCTTAGGCTCGGTGATAGGGGTGGCCGGCAAGCAGGCTGACGGCGCGGTATAGCTGTTCGGCCACCACCACCCGAACCAGGGCATGCGGCAGGGTCAGCGGCGACAAGGACCAGCTCTGAGCGGCGCGCTCGCGACATTGGGGCGACAGGCCGTCGGGCCCGCCAATCAGAAGCGCGAGAGAGCGACCGTCCCGCATACGCTCGGACAGCCACAGGCAGAGTTGCTCGGTGCTCATGGACTTGCCGGCGATTTCGAGCGCCACCACGAAATCGTCCTTGCCCAACGCGGCGAGCATGTCGGTCCCTTCGCGCACGATCGCACGCCCTGGGTTCTCGCCGGGGCGGCGAGTCGCGACCTGAATCTCATGCAGTTCGAGGCTCAAAGGCGTGCGCAGCCGCTTCTGGTATTCGCGAAATCCGCTGTTCACCCAATCGGGCAGACGAGTACCGGCGGCGATCAACCGGCATTTCATGACTGGCAGCCTGTCCGGCAAACCGCTGCGGCGCAGCTTCTCAGGCGCGTGCGGCGCGCTTGGTTGCCGTTATGTCCCACAGCTTTTCGAGTCCGTAGAACTCCCGCACGCGCGGCAACATCACGTGCACTATCATTTCATTCAAATCGATGAGGACCCAGTCGCTGTCCTGCTGACCCTCGACGCCATGCGGGCGAAACCCAGCCTCCTTGGTTCTTTCGACCACGCGTTGCGCAACCGAGCGTACATGCCGATCCGAGGTACCGCTCGCAATCACCATCCAATCCGCAATGTCGGTGAGGCCACGCACGTCCAGCACTTTGACTTCCAGGGCCTTCATGTCGTCCAGGGCGTCGACCACGACGGTCTTGAGCGAAGGCGCTCTCTTGGAAACTTTTGCGGATACCGCTTTGCCGCGGCCGGTCGTCTTGGGCGTCGAGGTCTTTTTTCTGGCTGGCACTACGTAGTCCGTGTTTTGGAATAACAATGGGTATCCAGGATGAGTTTACGCACCGCATCCGGCATCAGAAAGCGCGGATCCCGCCCCATGCCGATGAGCTGGCGAACTTCGGTGGAGGAGATTTCCAGTTGGGTGACCGCATGGATGTAAATGCAGCCGGCGCGGGAGTCGTGAAGATCGCCGATGCGCCCGGTACCGCGATCTACCAATAGCTCGCCCAGCGGCCCCATGCCCGGCGCCCGCCAGCCTGGACGGTGCGCCACCACCAGATGGGCCAACTGCAACAGATCCCGCCACTGATGCCATTTTGGCAAGCTCAGGAAGGCATCCATTCCCACAATCAGGCAGAGGCTCCGGTCCGGATACTCATGACGCAGCTCGGCCAGGGTTTCGACCGAGTAGGACGGTCCCGCCTTGCGCACCTCGCGGTCGTCGACTACGAAGCCGGCTTGCCCGGCGGTCGCCAACTGCACCATTTGCAGGCGTAGCTGCGCATCGGCCAGGGGTTGTTCGCGGTGCGGTGGATTGCCGGCCGGAAGAAAGCGGATTTCCTTCAGCCGCAGCGCCTGCTGCAGCTCGAACGCGGTGCGTAAATGTGCGTAATGAATCGGGTCGAAGGTGCCGCCGAATATGCCCATGGGATTCATGCGGGTACCCTGCCTGATTCCGGGTCCGCTTGCAAAGCGCCGGCAAGGCCGCCGGTGAGGCCGGTCAGCGCGCTCCACGCATCGCCCGGCGCCAGCCCCTTGATGACCCGATCGGTATGGCCGGCCTGGATGAGCAGGCGCGGTAGAGGCAGCGTCTTGAGCCGCGACAATGCGCGCGGTGAAGGCGTCGCCGCCAGGTTCCAAGCGCTGCCCCGGTCCGCGGAGCGCAGCCGGCCCCGTTCCCGCGCCTGCCACAAACCGCGCAGCTCCCGCACCAGCGCCCATAAAATCAGGGTCGGCTCGATGCCTTCGCTCTTGAGGCCGAGAAGCACTCGCAGGGCCCGCTCGGCATCCCCGCCGGCGGCGGCTTCGGCAAGCTGAAACACATCGTATCGCGCACTGTTGCCGACCGACCGCAGCACCAAATCGGCGCCGATGGGCTCACCCTCGGCCAGCAAGGCGAGCTTGTCGAGCTCCTGCTTCGCCGCCAGCAGATTGCCCTCCACACGATCGACGATGAGCTGCGCCGCGGCCGGTTCGATCTCAACCTTGAGCTGCTTGGCGCGCATCCGCAGCCATGCCGGCAACGCTGCCGTCTGCAGCGGCGCGATCGGCACCCAAGTTCCGTGCTTCTCCACAGCCCGCACCCAGGGCGCGTCGCTCGCCTTTCGGTCGAGCTTGTCGGTGATGACCAAACACAGCCCATCGGGTGGCGGCCGCTCGGCGAGGTCTGCCAGCTGCTGCGCCCCCTTGTCGGGTTTACCGCTCGGCAGCCGCAGCTCGAACAGCCGCCGCTCGGCAAACAGGGACAGCGACTGGCTCGCATGCCGCAACTCGTCCCAGGAGAAACTACGGTCGATAAAGAACACCGTGCGGTCCGCGTAACCCGCCGCCTTCGCGGCGGCGCGGATGGCGTCGGCGGCCTCGCCGACCAGCAGCGGCTCGTCGCCGGAAACCAGGTACACCCCCGCCACGGTCTTGGCCAGCGCGGCGGGCAACTGTTCGGCGGTCAGACGCAATTCGGTATCACCTTCTCGAGGGCGGACTCAGGTGCCAATGCTATAACGATGCCTCCAAAATGTGTTGCCTTATGGGGGCGCAGGCCTACTCTTGATGCACATCGGCGTACGCCAACATTCTGAGTAGCTGCTGCTCCTTCGCATCATCGAAACCGCAGGTGTGCGTCCACTCCTTGGGGTTCTGGTAAGTGCCGAACAGCATGTCCCACCAGACAATGTCGCCGTAATTGTTCTTGTGGCGGCCATACTGATGATGAATACGGTGCATTTCCGGCCGCTGAAACACAAAACCCACCCAGCGCGGCGTTCGAACGCTGGTGTGATAGAAAAATTCACCCAACGCCGTGCACAAGGTGTATACGGCCCCGGCCGCCGGCGACAACCCCAGCAGCGTATAGACCAACAGGCTTCCGAGCACCGAGTTCACCAGCATTTCCCCCGGGTGTTTATAGAACGAGGTGATGACCTCGATGCGCTGCGGGCTGTGGTGAATCTGATGAAAACCTCGCCAGAGAAAGTCCACTTCATGGCGCCAGCGATGCCACCAATAAAACACAAAGGTCGCGATGAAGTAGGCGATGAGACCGCCGGCAGCGACGCCTGCGTGCCGCGACAAGTGAAACACCGACCAGGACGACAACCACCGCTCCCAGCTCACCCCGCCTAGAACCACTACGCCCATCTGCACGGCGTTGATCAGCAGCACTCGCAGAGGCCAGGTACGCACCTTCGGCAACTGCCAACCCGGCACCGCCCTTTCCAAGACAAAACAGCCCGCAAACGCGATCAGGATGACTCCCAGCATGACAACTCCCGGTAGGTGGTTGGACGTTCAGAGGATGCCCAGAGGTTTCGCATTTCGCGACTTTTTCTAACATGGCGCCTACAATGACGCCATGAGTATCGAAAAGTAATACTATGTCCGCCGAAATCGTTCAGTTGGTTGCCACCATCAAGCGGCAGCTCAAGGCCCAGGGCCTCACGTACCAGCAAGTAGGACGCGCGCTGAAGCTCTCCGAGGCGAGCGTCAAACGCGTGTTTGCCAGTGAGCGCTTTAGCGTTGCGAGGCTCGCGCAAGTCAGCCAGCTATTGGGATTTACCTTGGCGGAATTGCTGCAGGAATCGACTTCTTCCCTGCCGCCATTGGATACCCTGTCGCGTGATCAAGAGAGGCAGCTTGTCTCCGATGACAAGCTGCTATTGGTTGCAGTGTGTTCGCTCAATCACTGGTCGCTCGCGGACATCTTGAGTATTTACGACGTGTCGAGAAGAGACGTGGTGACGCGCCTGAGA